>NZ_JBMIRQ010000083.1:0-147955 GCF_049195265.1 Rhodococcus sp. MALMAid1271
GGGTCGAGTGGTACAACCACAGACGGTTGCATTCGAGCATCGGCCAGATGCCCCCGATCGAATACGAAACGCTCCACTACTCTGGCCTCGGCACCGAGGATCAGCACCAACTGGAGGCGGCACAAAACCTAGGGTGATTCAGAGAGCTCACGAGAGCCCGGTAAGCCCGGTAAGCCCGCGAGGTACATACGGCAAGTTCGGAGTGGAAGATCGCTCCCGGCTCGATCCGGGTCAAGGCTCTAAATCGAGATGGCTCCGTTCACTTGGGGACACGCCAACCTCTCAGGTGATTAATCCGACGGGGATTACCCGAAACCATGTACCAGGTACTGCACGTACCTGATACTGTGCGAACACCTTATCGCGACGAGCTGCGCAGACAGAAGAGGAGAGACCGGTATCTATACAGAAATTGCTGGTCGAGCGACAGCCAGTCTTGTGACCTTTGGAAATTCGATTGCCCTCGCCGGCCAGGCATTGCGGTGGGCCGTGCGCGATATTGTCACCGGACGGTTTCCGTTTCGGGAGTTTGTCACACAGACGTGGTTCGTCATCACCGTAACGACGTTGCCAGCGATCCTGGTCGCGATCCCGTTCGGCGTTATCGTCTCGGTGCAGGTCGGAAGTCTAACCCAGCAGGTCGGGGCCACATCTATCGCCGGAGCCGCCGGTGGACTCGGGATCATTCAGCAGGGGGCACCGATCGTCACCGCGCTCCTGCTCGGTGGTGCGGCAGGGTCGGCCATCGCCTCTGACCTTGGCGCACGCACCGTCCGTGAAGAAATCGATGCCATGGAGACGCTCGGACTAAATTCGACACGTCGACTCGTCGCACCTCGATTCGTCGCGGTTCTCATCGTCGCTCCGATGTTATGCATGCTCATCGTGTTTACCGGTCTCGTGGCCGGCTACATCCTTAGCGTCAACGTCCAGGGCATCACGCCGGGGAGCTACGTCGCATCGTTCGCATCGTTCGCATCATCGGCGGACATCCTTGTAGCGCTGATCAAGTCAGTGGTGTTCGGTCTCGTGGTCGTGACAATCGCGTGTCATCGGGGCCTGTCCACGAAAGGTGGCCCCAAAGGTGTGGCCACATCTGTCAACGCCACCGTGGTCCTAGGGGTAGTGGCGTGCTTCGTCATCAACGTGTTCATCACCCAACTGACCATCATGTTCGTCCCGCAGACCATCGGATGACGGAGAACACGTGACCGCAGTACCATCCACCCGTTATAGTTTTGTTACTCGTCCGATCGTGCGTGCTGTGACACCCCTCGCTGAGGTCCCCGCGCAGCTCGGGCACATTACAACATTCACCATCGACACCGTCGCCGGAATTCGGCACGTCGCAACCACCTATCGACGACAGACGTTTTTATTCATACAGGAGTTTGCCTGGGGACGAGGCGCTGTACTGGTCGGCGGGGGTACCGCGATCGTGCTTGTGATTCTCGGAATGGCTGTCGGGGCGTCCATCGGCATCCAGGGCTACGCCTCGCTAGACCTGGTCGGGATGGGGTCTCTTACGGGATTCATTTCGTCATACGCCAACACTCGAGAGTTGGCACCGATGATCGCCGCGATCGGTTTCGCAGCCCAGGCCGGCTGTCGCCTCACTGCGGAAATAGGTTCGATGCGTATCGCCGAAGAGATCGATGCGCTCGAGTCGATGGCGGTGCGGCCGATTCCGTACATCGTCAGCACGCGTGTGGTCGCGGCGATCACTACCATCATCCCCCTCTACATCGTAACGCTGATACTCAGTTTCGGCGCGGCCAAGCTGGTCGTCATCCTTTTACACGGCCAGTCGGGTGGCACCTATGACTTCTATTTCGATGCGTTCCTCAAACCGCAGGATTTGGCGTTCTCAGTAATCAAGGTCCTCGTTTTCGTGGTGTCGGTCGTCATCATCCACAGCTACCAGGGTTACTACGCCAGCGGCGGAGCAGAAGGCGTCGGCCGCGCGTCTGGTCGAGCGATCCGCAGCAGTCTCATCATCATCGTCGTGGAGGACATGATCTTAACCCTGTTGATGTGGGGTTTCGATTCGGGCGTCAAGATTTCGGGCTAGGAGTTCAAGTGGCTGTATTTCAAGATCCATCAGGACGCGCGCCCTCACTGGCGAACTTGACCCTGCGCGGGATCGGGGTTCTCGTCGTAGTGACGGTTGCCGGCTATCTTCTGGCGGGCAACGCGACCGGAAAATATGAAGACAACACGACAGTGACGATCACCACCGACGCGGTTGGTGACGGGTTGAAGGGCGGATCGGAGGTGAAGTATCGGGGCTTCACGGTGGGCAAGGTGTCCTCGGTGTCGGGGCGCGACCAAAGTGTAAATGTGAAAATCGAGCTCACCGGAGTGAACGACGACATCCGGTTGCGTCAGGGCATGGCCGTGAATTACACGTCCGCCAGCGCGCTGGGGCCGACGGCACTGGAGATTGTCGACCCCGGGCGGGGAGTCCTCATCCGTGATGGCGGCAGCGTCTATGTGAGCAAGCTGCAGTCCGAACACACTTCGGTATCGACCCTGATTCGAAAACTCTCGAAGCTGGTCGATGCTCTCGATCAGCCGGCGTTCAATTCTGTGGTGAAGTTTGTCGTCGATGATTCCCAAACGTTTGCCGATGCCGGCCAGCTCATGTTCCAGATCGCGCAGCTCACTCGGGACGTTCAACAGCGGCCAGTGGGCCAGGATTTGGCGATCGCGGCAGACCTGTCCCAGGGCGTTGCCGACTTCATGACGCCGTTCGTTCCGGGCATCCTCATAAACGTCGACGTCGCTGACTTCTTCGCCACCGACGAGGCCATCAATCAGGCCACAGGCAACCTCAACAGCACCGGCGCGGTTCTGTTCGGGGGACTGGGAGGACTGTTGAGCGAAAACTACCCGGCGTTGAGTTCGGTACTGGACGTCGGCCTCGATCTGGCGAGGCCGGTCGCCAGATCGGCATCGGGACTCGCGCAGACCATTTACACCATCCCGCAGATCCTGGACAGCATCGACAACGCCACGCCGCAAGTCGGCGAGCGAGTACAACTTCAGGTCGCCCTGGTAGTGCAGACGTCACCTGCGCTGCAGAGCGCGCTTGCAGCAGGAGGACCAAGAAGATGAAGCTCAAGTCGTTAATTCCCACCATCGTCAAGATCGTCGCGTTCGCCGCAGTCATCGGCGTTCTCACCTACGTGATCATCGCCATCCTCGAACCCAGCTCGGACGGAGCGAGTTCTGAACGGTCTGCGGTCTTCTCCGATGCATCTGGGCTCAAGCCTCGCGACGGTGTGCGTTTGGCGGGAGTAAAGGTCGGTTATGTGACGGCGATCGGCCTGAAAGGGCCCACCGCGGTCGTTCATTTCCAACTGAACAACGACGTCGCGATCACGTCGAGCACCACCGCCGCCGTGCGTTATCAGAATCTCCTCGGACAGCGATATGTCGAATTGATCGGTGCGGCACAGGGAAAGACACAGGGGGCGGCGCTCACACAGGTGGCACTCGACAAGACCGTTCCCTCATTTGATGTGTCCACCTTGTTCAACGGGTTCAAGCCGGTGTTCGACACGCTTAACGCCGACGAGATCAATGAACTGCAGTCCAACTTGTTGCGCGTTGCTCAAGGTGATGGGAGGGGTATATCGCCTGTTCTGGAGCAGGTCGCCAACATCACCGCCTACGGGGACCAGCGGTCTGAGATCATCACGAATATCGTGACGAGTCTCGGCCAGGTCTCCGACCAACTCGAAGGCCGCTCGGCGCAGCTGGTCGAACTCGTCGACCAGCTGGGATCGATCGTCGACGCCTTCAGCCGCGTGAGTGACCGGTTGCGGGAGTCGCTGGGCGAGGTCAACCGGTCCATGGAGAAAACTGTCATCGCCGGGGAGCAACTTGACTCAACGTACGACCAGAGTTTCGCGACGATCTATCAGCGTCTGGCGCGAGAACCCGGGGAGTTGGAGGGGCTGCTGAATGGCGCGGTACTGCTCAAGCCCCTTATGGACTCGCTGAACGCTTCGACGAATTCCACGCCGAGTGAGGCACGATGTTCGAAAGGCCTTCTGCCCCTGCCGGATACAGCCACGATTGCGCTTATGGGGCAACGATTGGTGGTGTGTAAGTGAGGTTGTTCAGTCGAAATCGACCGCATCACCAGTCCGAACGCAGACGCGACCTCATCGTCGCCGCTGTGGTGGTGGTGACCGTGGTGGTCGGTCTGGTAATCGCCGGGACCGTGTATATCGCACCGCCCGGCCAAAAGGTGTACTCGGCTCAACTGGTCAACACCGGAGGGCTGGAGTCGGGTGATCAGGTGCGTATAGCGGGGATAAGACAGGGAACGGTGTCGTCGGTGGACCTCGCGGGAACGTTTATCACAGTCGAATTTCGACTCGACGACTCAGTGCCAGTCCGTTCGGATGCCACCGCAGCGGTTCGCCTGATCACGCCGATCGGCGGGCGAGTTCTCGATCTGGACCCAGGGTCAGGACCGACCTCGCTGTCGGGGGCGATCCCCCTTGTTCAGACATCGAGTACTTACGACATTTCGGACACGCTCGAGACGACGACGCCGGTGTTCCGCGATGTAAAGGGCGTCGATCTCCGTCAGACTGCGTCGCTGCTGCAGAATGCGTTCTCCGACGGCAACACAAACATTCCCGACGCACTGAGGAACACCAGCAGTTTGATGGAACTCTTAGAGCGACAGTACGGTCAGCTCGACAAAGCGGTCGCTCTATCCGATGAATACGTCAACGCTTTCGCCGATCAAAAACAGGTGCTGGTCGACTTTCTCCGTCAACTCAGCTTCCTTGCCAGTACGCTGGGACCTGATATCGATAACGTCCGCGGCGGGTTCGACCTTCTCAGTCGTCTGTTCAAACTTCTCACGAGGCCGCTCGTGGCTTACAGCGATGGAATCGAACCGTCTGTCCAACAATACAAGACGCTCCTCGACAAGGTGTCGTCAGAGCTGCCAGGCTACTCCGATGCCCTGGCCCAGGTTGATCAGATCACTCAGCGCCTCGGCGTCCTCCTCCAGGCGCCGGTCGGTGCGTCGACTACCACAGAACCAGAGGTTCGTGTGTGCATTCCGAGTGGTGACGACAAATGTTGACTACATGGATCCGAAGACTGTTGCTCCTGATCGCCGTGGTGGTTGTGGTGGTCGCTAGTGTGGAAATAGGGGGGAGGGTGTCCGACGACACGCGCTCCCTGTGTGCCGAGTTCACCGACGCATCGGGCCTCTTCGAAGGCAACACAGTAGCCATGCTCGGCAAGAAGATAGGCAGCGTCGTCGGGGTGCACCAGAATAGTGATCAGTCCGGTGTAAGGATCGACATGCGGATCGACAAGAGCGTTCCGCTGCCCGCCGACGTCGGCGCGACTCTGGTGTCGACATCCATCGTGACCGAACGTCAAATCGAGTTCACCAAGCCGTACTCTGATGGAGCCCGATACGAGACGGATCAGTGCATTCCGTTGAGTAAGACGAGAACCCCGCTGGGAATCAGTCAGACGCTCGACTCGATCAGCAACTTGTCCGAGGACCTGGTCAAGGACAACGGCAGGAACACCGACGCGATCTTGCAGTCCCTCGAGCTCGTCTCCCGCAATCTAGAAGGAACGCAGGGTGACGTGGCCGGGATCATCAAGGACTCAGCCACGCTCATCGACGACCCGGCAAAGCGGGATATGCAGATTCGCAGCATCGTCGGGAACCTCGCCGCACTGACGGGGGTGGCAACCGAGAACGACAAAGAGGTGACCGCCCTCTTCGACAACTTCGTAGGTGCCATCGAGGTCATCATCGCGTTCGGCCAGACCTTCGGCTCGGCAGTCGAGTACGCGGGGACGTTCGTTCCGATCCTCTCGAGGTTCGCAACAGATTTCGGTCCCCCGATATTCGCGATCGGTGATGCTGCCGTTCCGCTCATCGCCGACATGGGAGAGCAGCCGGACATGGTGGTAGCGATCGCAGCCCGCACGGCAGACCTCATCGTGAAACACCCCGATGCCAAGTCAATTGTGCAGGCGTTCGCAGTGTCGCTGCCTTTGCGAAGCCTGGTCGGTGGCTGCGCCGCGCCGGTGGCAAACGGAGTCTGCGGGTCCAGCGATGTATCGAGGACGATCGCAGGGATGATGGGGGGAGGGGCCTGATGATCTCGGTCAATCGCGCATGCCTCGGACCCATGGTGGTCGCACTGATGGCAACGATAGTTTTCGTGACATCGTGTGGGATCAACGCCGACAATCCGCCGACGATAGCGACCTCCGACGCGGACGGTTACGACATCCAGATGGAGTTCACCAGCGCACTCAACTTGCCTGCCCTCGCAAAAGTTCTCTCGGGGGGAATCAGCGTCGGGTTCGTCGAAGATGTCACGTACGAGAACGGGCATGCGGTCGTGAAAGCTCGCATCGACAACACGACTCAGCTGCCGGGGGAATCGCGGGCTGAGCTGCGTCAGGACACTCTCCTTGGTGAGATCTACGTTGCCATCCTTCCCCCAGCCGAGCCGTCGACGGGTGCCTTGCTGCGGTCGGGTTCGGTGATCCCGTTGGCACGGACCGAGCCGGCAGCAAATGTCGAGGACGTCATGCGCGGGATGTCGAATGTCCTCGGGGGCGGTGAGCTCGACAAGATCCACACCGCGATCTCGACATTGAACACCACGTTCCCCAAGGACTTGCAGCAATTCGACGCCCTATACCAGACAACGCTGGAGACCGTCTCGGAGGTCTCCTCGAATACCGACAAACTCGACGTAGTGTTGAGGTCGGCGGATCAGACTCTGAAAGTGATCTTGGACGATCCGTCGGGAATCGACCGGATGCTGACCAAGGGCGGACGCAACTTTTCTGGCCTCGGCTACTCCCTGATCGAGGTCGCGTTACTCATCGCCAACTTGCGTGATTTCGCAGTGTCCGCGGGCAGGATCGTGGATCCGGAGTACTTACGGATAAAGGAGTCAGTGGCCGGGATCGCCCCGGTGATCGATTCGATCGCCAACTCCGACATCTACTCGAAGTCCGTCACGGAGCAGGCAACGAGCGTCATCCGCGACAAACTCATTCCATTCGTGCGGTCGCCCGACATTAACCTCTCGGACATCTCCATCGATGGTCGGGACCTAGCGCGGCGTGACGCCGAATCCTTCATAACCGTGTTGAGATCAATCGGAATGATGCCGTGAACCGCAGCAGCACGCTCATATCGATACTGGCTCTCGCCGTCGTGTTCGTCGTAGGGCTCGGCTACCTCGTCGTCGGCGTGGCACACATCAACCCCACCCGCTCCGAGTACTCCTTAACCGCCATCATCGACAGCTCAGGCGGTCTGCTGGACACATCGCCGGTGATGGTGCGGGGGGTACCCGTCGGAAAGGTGTCCTCGATCAACGTCGCGGATTCGGCAATTAAGGTCGAGATGACGATTGATTCCGACCACAAGATCCCCCAGGACAGCGAGATGTCTATCCAGAATCTGTCGCTCGCGGGGGAACAGTACATCAACTTCGTGCCCGCGGGCACGGCAACCGGTGGGTACTTCGATAACGGAGACGTGGTGCCCGCGGACGCGGTGCACGTGTCGCAATCGGTTCCCCAGGTGTTGCCAAAGTTGGCTGCAGTGGCAGATGGGCTCGACCCGGAATCGATCGAGTCCATCAACAAGACCGTCGCCGAGGCCGTCGCCGGACGGCAGGACGACCTCGACACGATCGGCGACATGATGCACCGTGTAGTCGATTTCGTCGGCAAAGATGGGTCCGTCCGGGTGACCGCAGACAACGCCGAGTTCCTGCTCGGCCTCTTGGCCGATGCCGGGGACGTCCTCAGTACGGCATCTGTACGCACCCCTGACGCCGTGAACGGGCTGGCGCGGATTCAACGGGCGTTCATCAGGTTCACAACCACCTCGTACGACAAGTGGCCTCCCGTGTTGAAGCTTGTGGAAAAGCTCAACGGCTATATTCAGATCCTGCAGCCGGATCTGCTGACGATCACCCGGGCGGTGAAACCGGCGACCGAGAAAGTTGCCGACACATACGTCGACTTCGGGTCGATCGGCGACCTCCTCGGCCGGACTTTCCCGGCGTCGCGACCAGGTCGCGCCGAGGTCCCCGTCACCGTGTCGCCGCCACTACGGTGACGCCCCGTCCGCAAGCGACTGTCACCGTTATTACACAGAAGGTCCCACATGACAAATGACGACCGAACGAAACCGCACCCCGAGCCCACTGAAGTCGAGGACAGCGCGGCCGCAGCGACGCCGGATGGCGATCTACTGATGGACGAAAACGCCCCAGCCGCGTCCGCCGTAGCCACGGCTGGGGCTGGAGACAGCGACGTCGACCCCCCCTCGCCAGGTGGGCACCGCTGGTCAGCATCGCCGCGATCACGTGCCGTGGTGGTTTCGGCCGTGATCGTGGTGCTCGCTGTGCTGGCCGGCGTGTTCGCCTACCTCTACCTCGAGGCCGACGAAGCGAAGTCGGTATTGGAAAACGACGCCGCGCAACGGGCCGCCGCGGCGAAGGCCGCCTCGGATTACACGACCAGATCCCTGACCTACAGCTACCAGAACACCGACGCCTTTTTCGCGGCAGTCAAAGAGGACGCGGGTGAGGCTCTAGTCAAGCGGTACGACGAGGTTCGGCCGACGCTGACCCAGATTATCCAGCAGGCCCAGGTGCAGGCGTCGGGACGCGTTCTGGCCACCAGCGTCACCGGTGAAACCGGTGACGCCGACGGAGAATACACGGTGATGGTCTTCGCGAGCCAGAAGACGCAGAACGTGCAGAATCCACAACCGAGTGAACTGCCGACATTGTTGAAGGTGGTCGTGACGAAAACCGCCCAGGGCTGGCAGATTCAGGACTATGGCCCAGCTGAATGAGACGGCTGCTCCGCAGAAGGAGTTCCACGAAGAGCAAGATGCAGGACGGTACTCATTCTTCGACGCGGTCGCAGATGTCGGCGGGGTCGACGCCGGTGAGGAGTTGGGTGATCTCTTCGGGTGGCGGGTGCCCCCTCGATCGGGTCAGTGATCCGTCCCGGTGTTTCCGGAGGGTTCGTCTCAGGGAAAGATGAAACCTCATGGCAGCAGGATCGAAGCGGTACTCGGCGGAGTTGAAGAAGGATGCCGTCGACATGGTGGCTCGGTTGGTGGCGCAGGGCGATACCGAGTGGGCGGCGATGCGCAAGACCGCGGATTTGCTCGGTGTGGGCGCCGCTGAGACCGTTCGTCAGTGGGTTCGGAAGGTACCCGTCGACGGCCCGGGCAGCACTGTCGAGTTACGTGCCGACGCCGAGGTCATCAGGAAGTTGCGTCAGGAGAACGCCGAACTCAAACGGGCCAACGGGATACTCAAGGCGGCGTCAGCTTTTTTCGCGGCCGAAATCGACCGGCCACACCGATAATTGTGGACTTCATCGGCACTCACCAGGGAAACCGGGTGGGTGCCGATGGTCTTGTCTGGGGTGTCGACTCGATGTGCACGGTGCTCTCCGAGCACGGTATGCACATCGCCCCGTCCACGTACTACGACCATGTCACTCGGGTGCCGTGTGCCCGAATACTGTCCGATGCACATGTCATCGATGCCATTCACATGCTCCGGACGCGGCAACCGCTCGCACGGGTTCTCGGTTCGCGGAAGACCTGGATTATGTTGCGCAGCAGCGGTATCGAGGTAGCTCGATGTACCGTCGAACGACTGATGCGGGAAATGAGGTGGCACGGTGCGCTCAAAAAGAAAGCGGGTCCGCACCACCGTCGCCGATCCGACCCACCCGCGGGCCGAGGATCTGGTGAAGCGCCGGTTCACCGCGGTGGCACCGAACCGGCTGTGGGTCGCCGATTTCACCTAATGCCGCACGATGTCGGGGTGGGCGTTCACGGCGTTCGTCGTCGATGTGTTCGCCCGGAAGATCGTCGGGTGGAAGGTCGCATCGGAGATGACCACCAGCCTCGTCGACACCGCCATCACTAACGCGATTGATTCCCGAAAACGTTCTGGTGTAACTGCTTTGAGTAATCTGATCCACCACAGTGGCGCTGGATCCCAGTACACGGCGATCGCATTCGGGCAGCGTTTGGCGCAGGAGGGCATCGCGGCGTCGATCGGAACGGTCGGCGACAGTTACGACAATGCCCTTGCCGAATCGGTGAACGCCGACTACAAGAATGAGCTCGTCGACAACGGCCCTCGCTTCCCCGGTGCCGCGGAATTGTCGTTGGCCACCGCACAGTGGGTCGCGTTCTACAACCGCGAACGCCCCCACAGCTACTGCCACGACCTCACGCCCGACCACGCCGAGCAACTCCACTACGATCGCACGCGCACCCTCAATCCGGAGGAGGCACTCACGCAGTGAGCCCTCCGGAAATGCCGGGACGGATCACAGTTTGCGAGTGGTCGAACACCGACAGAATCGGGAATGTCGGGATTTTGCAGGCCTCCTCGCCGTGCCGACGGTCGAAGACACAGCGATGGTCACCACGGCGCTGAAGACGGCGTTGCGGCGACGAGATCACGGTGGACACCGCGTCGGCTCAGGGCTCATCCATCACAGCGATGCCGGCAGTCAGGGCGGATTTAACCTGTCGTCGCAACACAGTGCCGTGAAGCCGAGTTCATCTGCTCTGCAAGCACTTCCGCTGGGGTTCGCCACCCAAGTGTTTTGCGCGGGCGGTTGTTGAGTGCATCCGTCACGGCCTGAACGTCACTTCGACGGTATCGAGCGAGATCGGTTCCCTTCGGAAAGTATTGTCGCAACAATCCATTGGTGTTTTCGTTCGTTCCCTGCTGCCAGGGGCTGTACGGGTCGCAGAAGTACACACGGATCCCGGTTTCTGCGGTCAACTCCGCATGACGTGCAAGCTCCGCCGCGGTCCCAGGTCACCGATCTGCGCAGGTGCTCCGGCAGCGGTGTCATCGCAGCCTGGAGTGCATCGCAGACCGACTGACATGTATGGGCCCAGGACATCTTTGACCGATTGTCATCGACACATCGTTACCCGCTTCTGGGGCGGTGGGCGTTGAAGTTCCGAATGGCTTTGGTTGAGGTTCGCGCGTAGACGCCGAGCTCGGTGGTTCCGTCGAGGACCCGAAAGTAGTTGTCTTCGACCACGACAGTCACGATGGTTCCGGCATGGGTACGGCCGACCTTGAGCAGCTGACCGGTCACCATGACCCGGCCGTCTTTCGGGACGCGTCGCTGTACGGTCTGCGGTCCGGCCGGCGGCGGCGCGGGCAACGTTCCCGTAGCTTCCCGTGCGCCGGTCAGACCCGCGAGCTGGCTGGCATCGAGCGGGTTCGGCAGTGTCGCGAGCAGGACGTTGTCGACACTGGCGTGGATCAGCCCTGAGGCGATTCGCAGCGTCACTCGTGTTCCCGCTCTGTCGGCTCCGAGGTGAAGTCGGTGACCGGCGAGGATGACGGTTCCGTCTCGTCCTGCGGTTCGGTCGACCTCGATCGGTCTCGGTTTGGTGGGCAGGACTGCGGTGTCTACTGCCGCTGTTGCCGGAGATGGTCGGCCCTGGCGTGTGCCGCGCATGGCGAGGCGTTCGAGGTCGGTGTGGGTCAGTCGCGAGCGCACTGTCTTGATCACGGTGTCGTCGAGGATGACATGAATGCTGACCAGGTCGATCCACAGGGTGACGGTCCGTCCGGCGTGGTTGCTTCCGATCCACAATTGTTGCGCTCCAGCGACATTGGTCACGCCGCTCGGTGGTACCTGGGTGTCGAGCTCGATTGCACTGCTGCTTCTTTCACGGCCCACCGTTGTCAGGCTGGAGCTTGCAGCGGTGAGAGTTGATGACGAATCGGACTGGCCGTTGTCGGTTGTTCCGTCGTGATGCTCGTGGTGGGCTCGCGCACGGAACAAACTCGCGGGTGTTGCCATGTCCAGACTCTGGTGGGGCCGCAGGGTGTTGTAGGCGTGCACCCATTCGTCGAGGGCGGCTTGGGCAGCAGCGATGTCGGCGAATGCGCCTGCCTCATCGAGGAATTCACGACGAAGGGTTCTGTGGAATCGTTCGATCTTGCCAGTTGTGGTGGGTGAATGGCGTCGGGTCAGTCGTGCGGTGATCCCGAATTCTCGGCATGTTCGCTCGAACAGCACTTCGGCCGGCAGCGGCCGAGTGTGTTTACCGGTGAATTGCTTCCCGTTGTCGGTGAGTACCTCGAACGGCGAACCCCACTTGTGGATGGCAGCGATGAATGCTTCACATACTGCGTTCCCGGAGGGGTGCTCGAGGACGGTTGCGGTCACGATGAATCGTGAGTGGTCGTCGATTCCGGTCAGCATTTTGCACTCGCGTCCGCCGACGAGGAACATTCCGCCGACGAGGTCGAGCTGCCATAGGTGCATCGGCGCTTCGCGCTGCCAACGTTTGTAGACTCGTTTATGTTGTTGCTCTTGATGATTGACCAAGCCGTTGCGGACGAGCGTTCGGTGGACGGTCGCGCGAGATGGGGTTCGGTCTCCGATTTCTTTGCTTAGCTCGAAGCAGATGCGGCGTGCGCCCCACCGCCGGTGATGTCGTCGCATCTCGCAGATGAGGGCTTCGATGTCGGGCTGGATACGGTTCGGGCTCGCATGCGGTCGTCTCGACGAGTCGACAAGTCCGTCGATACCCGAGTTTTCGTATCGCTTGCGCCACGCTGTGACGGTCTGTCTGGAGACGCCGAATCGCTCGGCGACGTCGCTGACCGGTGAGCCGTCGTTGACCTCGGTAATTGCTCGGAAAGCGGACCTGGACAGTGAGTCGTTCGGCGATGTTGGCATCGGATTCGAGGGGCTGAGGGGAAGGCACACCCAACGATCACCAAAGCTGGTGAAGCGTCAGATATGTGCCGATGACGTTCCGTCAAAGATGTGTTGAACCTTTACACGTCACCGACTCCGATCCGTAACCGGACAACGCCGGCCCGTTCTTCACCGGGGGCGCATCCCCGTACCCATCCTTACGTGGCAGATGCAGCAACGTGGTGAATCTGCTGGTGCGTTCGACAAGCGTACCCACTGTGGACCTGCCCAGCCCGATGATCAGACCTCCTTCCCAATGCCCTGGCGTTTTGCGATCAGCGACTTCGTCTGGCCGCGAGCCGATGGTGACGTCATCGGTGATGAATCCGGTGCGGAGCTTCTTCGCTCGCGCCCTCGGCTCGCGCAATGCTCGTCCGGTGCGCAGGCACGCCACCAACTCTCTATCCTGCGCTCCACGTCCTTCGATGCAGAGGGATTGGTAGATCGCTTCGTGGGAAATGCGCATCGACTCGTCGTCCGGGAAGTCGATCGGCAGGCGGTTGGCGACCTGTGCCGGGCTCATGCGCTGGCCCATCGTCGGTCCGCTCTCCGTGCCTTGTTGCGTCCCTTCCACGATGCGAACGGGCCGACAACCTCACCGTTTTCGTCGCGGATCACGCCCGAGAGCACTTCCTGTACGTACTCTCGAAGAGGTTCGTGTTCAACGAGTTTGGCTACCTTGGGTCGCCTTGCCGCAAGATCGGCTTCCATTGCGCCACTGATGTGCGGTACTCGACCTTGCCGCCGCGGGTGGCAGCGTTGCGGCGGAGTTCTCGCGAGATCGTCGACGGTGATCGCCCCGATCTGGTCTGCGATATCTCGCATGCTCATACCGTTCGCGCGAAGCAGGGCAATCTCCTCACGTTCGTGAAGGTCAGATACCTCCCCGTGGGCGGGGCCAAGTCAATCGGCGGCATACCTCCAGCGTGACGGAACCACCGTGAACCCACCGGCCCCGACACGCCGCAAGCGGTGCCGCGTCTTCACTGGTCAACCCCAACGCGATCTGCGCCCAGAACTCGCGTTCGAGATCTCGGCGTACCGGCGGACGACCCGGAGATTTCATCACCGCCCGCCCAGTCAACGTCGCCGCCCATTCTGGTGGTCGTCCCATCGAAACACCCTCCATCCCTTGAGGTGTTGCGTCGACCGGTTGAACCTGGTCAGTACACGTCGATCGCGTTCGCGGAAACGCTTGCGCTCGAGGGGATTGCGGCACCGATCGGCAGCGTCGGGGATGTGTAAGACAATGCGTTGGCCGAGAGCACAATTGGGTTGTTCAAGACCGAGGGAGTATCGAAGAGAGGCCCGTTCCTGAACGGCCCGCTAAAGACCATCGACGATGTCGAGTTCGCCACGATGGGATGGGTCGACTGGTTCAACCAACGCCGCCTCCCACAGCACCCTCGACTACCTCACACCAGACGAATTCGAGAAGGCCTACCACAGTCAAGAATCGGCTCTCCGCCCGGAGATGTTGCAAGCGTAGGAGCGGCAAGAAACCCGGGACGGTTCACTGACACGGCGCGCCGTCTGGTGGCGTTGCTTCACCCGCCTGGGCGCTATCGGACTGGATGCTGGGGAACGCCCCAGGGCGCAAAGCGGGTCGGTCAACCCTGATGTTCACTCTCTGCTATCGACTCAACTTCCTCGAGCGTGGTGGGGATGTGGTACGGCGGTCTGCTCGTGCCCGAGATGCGATAGCGGTCCCAGAAATCAGGGTCGCCCACGACGCACTCGGCGCGTCCCTCTGGTGTCGCAAAGACGGCAACCGTGCGCCTTCCCGAGAGGGCGGCGTGGAGCGCATCATTCTTGTCGATCCTTCCGTACCAGGTGTATAAGCCGTTGAGGGGCTGGAAATAGCCTTTGATCTTCACCCCGACAGCAATCTCCTTGCCACGGCACACCAAGGTGCCCTCGCCGGAGTAGTCGAGATCGTGGTCGTCAGACACGCAAGGCTCACTTTCTTCACATCAAACATTGACAAAAGAACGCATTGGCGCAGACACTATCAGTATCTGGTACCCGGAGTACGGGTATGAAGTCGAGACTCAGCTCGGCCCGGAACGCAACGGAGGTGTCACATGACCGTTCAAAATGTGGAGACCAAGCCCGACGTCTCAACGGAAGGCGCTGCGCGTGTCAGCGCCCGCAAGCCCGTCGACATGCAGAGATCTGCCGGCCGACTGCTGCGGGCGGCGGCCGAAAAATTCTATGACGCGGAGATCGACATCGATTGGGACTCACCCTGGGAGGAAGGAAAGTACTACCTGCCAGAGCATCGGGTCTCGCTCTACGGCACCAAGCTGTGGGAGAGAATGAGCGACGAGCAAAAGGCGGAACTCGGGCGCCACGAAATCGTCAGCATCCTCAGCTTCGGTATCTACGCGGAGAATCTGCTCAGCTCGGCGCTGCTCCGAACATCCGCCAAAGGCGCCCTGACAGATCAAAGGTCCCTCTACGCCCTTAACGAGATCGGCGACGAGGCACGTCACTCGACGATGTTCGCCCGACTGATCAACAAGACGGGCCTGGCACCGTACAAGTTGCCGAAGGGGTTCTTGAGCATCGCGAAGATCTTGCACTTTGTGCCTCTCGGCCCGTCCGTGTCCGGCGCGACTCTGCTCATCGAGGAGATCCTCGACCGCGCTCAGCGCGAGGCGATGAATGACCCGAAAATGCAGCCGCAGCTGCGCCAGCTCATGAAGATCCACGTTCTCGAAGAGGCCCGTCACATCACGTTCGCGCGGCTGGAAATGGTGGAAGGGATGCAGCGTCGCGGACGCATCTCGCGCGCCTGGCATAGAGGCACGTTGGCGGCCATTGCGAACTTTGCATACCCGTTGCTCATCAATCCGAAGGTATATCCCGATGTCGGAATCAGCCGTCTGCGCGGCCTGTGGGCGCAGCAGACGAGCCCGAACTATCGCGTCAACTTGCAGTTCATGTCCGAGCCGATGATCCGATTCTTCCACGAGGCCGGAATGATGGAGGGGAAGTTCACGATGGCGATGTGGCGCGCAACGCGCAGCCTGCCCGACGATCTGCGCTAACACGCCCGGCCCGGTCCGCGCGTCCCACAGCCCATTCCTCGACCCCACGACCGGATTCCTCGGTTCGTGGGCTTGGGCGGATGACATTCCCACACCTGCCACGCGTCACGGCGCGCCGTGCGGGTCCGTTTTCTGCATTCGATCAGGAGATTTTCACAATGCCGTCCTCCAACGCCAAGTCCGCCGCCACGGCGACAGACCCGGGAATAACCGAGCCCATCACTACCAAAGTTCTCATCATCGGCAGCGGCTTCTCTGGCCTCGGTATGGCCGTCCAGCTCCGCCGACGCGGGTACAGTGATTTCATCGTTCTAGAAAAGGCCGACTCCGTCGGTGGGACGTGGCGCGACAACACCTATCCGGGATGCGCGTGCGACGTACCGTCACTGATGTACTCCTACTCGTTCGAGAGTCGCGGTAGCTGGTCGAAGGTGTGGTCCTCGCAGCCCGAAATCGAGCAGTACCTGAAAGATATCTCCAACAAGCGTGGTGTCACTCAGAAGATCCACTTCGGGCAGAAGTTGGTCTCCGGATACTGGAGCGAGTCCGAATCTCGGTGGCACCTGCGTACCGAGTCGGGCCGGGAGTACGTCGCGCAGTACATCGTGTCCGGTGTCGGCGCTCTGCACATCCCGAATTTTCCGAATATCCCCGGAATCGACGAGTTCGCCGGTCAGGCGTTCCATTCGGCACAGTGGGACCACACGGTGGATCTCCAGGGCAAGCGGGTGGCCGTCATTGGCACCGGTGCCAGCGCGATTCAGTTCGTGCCGTTCGTGCAGAAGGACGCCGGCACACTCACGGTCTTCCAGCGAACCCCGGCTTGGGTACTTCCACGCAAGAACTTCGCGGTGCCGCCGGTACTTCGGACGCTGCTCAGCAAGATCCCCATTACTCGCCGCCTCGCTCGGTGGTCGGTCTACTGGGGCGCAGAGAGCCTGGCCTTCGGGCTCAACGGCCACTCCAACCTTATGCGACCAATCGAAAAGGTGGCGAAATGGAACATCGAGCGTTCTATCACCGACCCCGAGCTACGCCGGAAGCTGATGCCGTCCTACCGCATCGGATGCAAGCGCATCCTGGGATCGAACGACTACTACCCTGCGCTCGCCGCCCCCAACACGACAGTGATCAGCGATCGGATCGAAAAGATCACTGCCGATTCGATCGTCACCCCTGACGGCGTGTCACACCCTGTGGATGTGATCATTTACGCCACAGGGTTCCATGTCACGGACGGGTTCGATCAACTCGCGCTCAAGGGCGCTCGGGGCGAGGACTTGCCGTCGCACTGGCACCGGACGGGCATCAATACCCACCTCGGCATCACCACCGAGGGCTTCCCGAACCTGTTCTTCCTGCTCGGACCTAACACGGGTCTTGGGCACAACTCTGTCGTGTTCATGATCGAGCAGCAGATCAAGTACATCATGAAGGCCATCGACGCCGTCGACAGTCGAGGTGCGGAGCGTGTTGATGTGCGGGCCGAGGTTCAAGAACACTTCAACAAGAGCATCCAACACAAGCTCGCCAAGGGCGTGTGGACCAACGGCGGATGTACGAGTTGGTATCTGGACTCGCAAGGTGTCAACCGTACGGTGTGGCCCGGGTTCACCTGGCAGTACTGGCGAGCGACGAAAGACTTCGAGCCCGCCGAGTACGAGATCGCCTGACAATCCAACCGTAGGTCATCGAGAAGTGAGTATCCGACAGTGAGTAGTTCGACAGCAGGCAATTACGCGACCCAGGTCGCAGTCGTCACGGGAGCCGCCTCAGGGATCGGTCGGTCCCTTGCCCTCCAACTGGCCGAACGCGGGGCCAGCCTTGCCTTGTCCGACGTCGACGAAGTGCATCTCGAGGAGACGGCGGACATGTGCCGTACCGCGCATCGTGCGACCGTGGAGACCGCGGTGTTGGACGTGGCAGATCGTGCTGCGTTCCAGGTTTACGCAGAGAGCGTGCAGTCGTCTTTCGGGCGCGTCAACATGGTGTTCAACAATGCCGGCGTCGCCCTCGGCGCCGACGTTGTCGACATGTCCTGGGAGGATTTCGACTGGCTGATGGGCATCAACTTCGGTGGTGTCGTCAACGGGACCAAGGCGTTCCTGCCTTATCTGATCGCCTCTGGTGATGGTCATCTGGTAAACACCTCCAGCGTCTTCGGTCTGGTCGGGATCCCCAGTCAAAGCGCTTACAACGCCGCGAAGTTCGGTGTGCGTGGCTTCACCGAAGCGCTTCGGCAAGAGATGAAAATCAGTCGGCATCCGGTCACGGTGACATGCGTTCACCCCGGCGGCGTCAAGACTAATATCGTCAACAACGCTCGTGGTGTATCCGATATGGGGGCAGATACCGCCACCATTGCCTCGATGTTCAACAACATCGCCAGGACCACTCCGGAGAAAGCTGCGTGCGCCATCCTCAAGGGAATGGACAAGAAGAAGCCCCGAGTGCTGATCGGCGCAGACGCACGTGGCTTCGACTTTGTCGCACGCGTTGTCGGTCCGCGCTACCAGGACATCTCTGCGCCTGTCACACGCGCGGGCTACGCCTTGGCTCGTAAGCGGGGGATCATCAAATGACCCTCGAACAGGAGAATCGGCCGGGCACCACCGCGCGATCGCGAACGCTGACCGTGTCGGAGGTCGTGCAGGAGACCAAGGACTCCGTGAGCATCGCCTTCGAAGTGCCTGACGAGATCGTCGACGATTTCAAGCATCTACCCGGGCAGTTCATTACGTTGAAGATCCCGTCCGACCAGACGGGCCACGTCGCACGATGCTACTCGCTGAGCAGTTCGCCTCATGTCGATGACTTCCGCCTCGAGATCGGGGTGAAGCGCACCGCTGGGGGGTATGCGTCGAACTGGTTGTGTGACAACGTTTCCATCGGCATGGAGGTGACCGTCCTCACGCCATCGGGAAAGTTTACCGCTAAGAGCCTCGACGTCGACTTGCTCTTCTTCGCTGGCGGAAGCGGCATCACTCCGGTTCTGTCGCTGGTGCAGTCGGCTCTGGTGTCGGGCAGTGGGGAAGTTGTCCTGTTCTACGCAAACCGTGACTCCGATTCGATCATGTACAAGTGCCGGCTTGAGCAGATTAGATCTGAATTCGCCGAGCGGTTCACTTTGGTTGACTGGCTTGAGTCGGAGAACGGGATTCCCACATCAGAGGCTGTAGAAAAGATTATTCGTGAACACAAGGGATCGGCAATTTTCACCTGCGGGCCTTCCCCTTTCATGGATCTTGTGGAAAGCTCTGCCGCCGCATGCGGAGTGGATCATTCGGATGTACATCGAGAGGTATTCCAGTCGCTGACGGGTGACCCGTTCGACACCGCAACACTGCGTCGACTCAGTGACGACGAGGGTGTAGCTACGGCCACGGTTTACCTGAACGGAGAGTGCATCACCACGGAGTGGCCACGTAACACGCCTCTGCTCGATGTGCTGCTCTCGCGAGGGCACAATGCACCGTACTCGTGCCGAGAGGGCGCATGCAGCGCGTGTGTGTGCAAGCTCATCGATGGCGATGTCGAGATGGTGCAGAACAACATCCTCGTAGACGACGACATTGAGGACGGCGAGCGACTCGCGTGCCAGGCACTTCCGCTCACCGACGCTGTGACGGTGAGTTTCGATGACCTCTGACTCCTCGAAAGCTGGCCTATTGTCGCGGCGGTCGCGGGAGGTTCTCTCCAGTGACGGCACGAGGCTGTTTGTCGAGGAGTACGGGCTCGGTGATGATGCGCCGCTGCTGGTGTTCAGCCACGGGTGGGCTTGCCAAGGTCGGTTCTGGAGACCTCAGATCGAGCACTTCGCCACCACACACCGTGTGGTGGTGTACGACCAACGAGGGCATGGCTGGAGCGACCGGGGTCGCGCGCCCTTCTCTTCGTCGGTGCTCGGCGACGATCTCGAGGCTGTCTTGCGCGCTGTCGTCACGTCTAATCGTAAGGCATTGGTGACCGGTCATAGTATGGGCGGGATGTCCATCATGGGTTGGGCTGCCGAGCACCCGGAGTCGGTGCCCGTCTTATCCCGTGGTGCCGTCTTGGCGAGTACCGGCCCCTCGCAGTTGGTGAGTAAATCGACGCTAATTGGGTCGCCACGTCGATTCCGCGCCTCACTGGAGCGGGCATTCGCAGCCGGGCTCGCCACCGCGGGACCGGAGATGCTTGACACTCGCTTCAACCGACGGTTGGTGAAATACGGGACGATGGGTCCACACGCGCCAGCAGACGTTGTGGCTGAGTGTTCCGACATAGTACTGCGGTGCCCCCCTGCGGTTCGGGGAATGTGGGGCAGGGTCCTGGCCACCATCGATGTGAGCAAAGGAATCGACTCACTTACGGTTCCGACGACCGTGATCGTGGGCTCGGCCGACAAGTTGACACCCGCGGTTCATTCCATTGATCTCGCCGACCGACTGCAGCAGCGCCGCCGGTTGCATGAGTTCGTGGCGTTGCCACAGATCGGTCACATGATCAACATGGAGGCACCAAACTATTTCAACGAAGCAGCGGCCCGATTGGACGCAGCCACGGTAGGCGATGGCTTTTGAACCGTCGACCGGACACACATGAGCTCGTGAGACGGCCACGATCGTCGACAGGCCGCGCGTGTCCGAGTTGGGAGGGGTCCATCGAGGCGTACAGCATCGATGGCATCGCCACGGTGATCTTTTTTGCGTCGATGGTGCGCAGCACCTCGGCGGATAAAACTTCGGCAGCACCATCATCGGGCCGCCTTTCGTCAGGGTCGGCACGAAGAACGCGGCCCCAGCATGCGACAGCGGGGTGCACATCGAGAATTTGGGGAACCCGGTCATTCTCACTCCGGAGAGTTGAATCTGCGTCATCGTGAACATTGCCGAAGCCTCCGATGGCTCCCTTCGGCTTTCCGGTCGTGCCGCCGGTGTATGTGATCGACACGGTGCGATCCGGCGGACGATCGGCTGCTTGAGGGAGGGTGCCGAACCGCTGCGAGCGAACCGAGAGGTTTCAGCGAACGGCTCTCCAGCCCGACTCGCTTGAGAGGACCCTTCAGGGTATTGTTAACCCCATAATGTCATTCGTCCGCCGCGTTTCATTTACTCCATCTCAGGTGCAGCGTCGAGTGGCCGATGCCCGTAGCACCCGCTGGGATGAGCATAGAGTCGAGGTACGCGCGCAGCTGGTCGACGCGACCATACGGATCATCGAACGGTATGGTGCAGGCGTCAGCATGGACGACATCGCTGCGGAGGCCCGTGTATCTAAACCAAAGCTGTATCGCTACTTTGGCGACAAAGCGGGCTTGAACGCGGCGGTGGCGGCGAAACTCGGTGCGTTGATGTGGGATTCGGCGAAAGTCACTATTCTCGCCGACCAAGATTATCTTTCGGTTGACGACATGGTTCGCTCGTCCGTCCAGAGCTACGTCGCGCTCGTCGGGCAGTATCCCACTGTCGTCAGATTCCTTATGGCGAATCACTTGTTTCAGTACTCCGGATCGGGAAATGGCGGAGTTGCTGACGAACTGAGGTCGGTGATGGAGGTCGTCGCCGATCGGTTCACTGAAAGTCTTCAGCGTGTTCACGCAGATACTTCGGTCATTCCCTTGGCCGTGGCGTCCATTCTGGGTTCTGGTCTATCTGCGACTCAGTGGTGGATCGACAACGGTCGTGAGCAAGGGGTGGATGATACGTTCTTCGCCGCACACCTATCAGAGACGACGTGGGGAATCATCGACGGCGCGGCCGCAACCGTAGGCGTGGCCTTCTCACGCAGTCTGCCATTCAGCCATCCCGGTTTCGCGTCCCGCCACAAAATGGACTGAATCACCCTAGATATCCAATAATTGTAACTTGTCAAGCTGCGTCGGGTTGTTGCGCGGTGCGGTGTGCCCAAGCGGTGTGTTCGTCGTATTCGGTGCAGTGGCGTACGCACCCGTGCAGGAGCCCGACAAGTCTGTTGGCGAGTGCGCGGAGCGCTTGGTGGTGGAGGTCTCCGGTAGCACGGTGTTGTTCGTAGAACGCGCGAGCGGCCGGACTCTGGCTGAGGGCGCAGAACGCCCACCGGTCGATGGCATCGTAGAGCCGCCGGTTGCGGATATGTCGAGCCAGTACGGCCCGCTTCTTGCCCGACGCAACTGTCAGGGGTGACGTACCGGCGTAATTCTTGCGAGACTTGGCGTTGGTGTAGCGGTCGACGTCGTCGCTGAATTCACCGAGCCCCGGGCGGCGAGGATGACACCGATTCCTGGCAGGGAGAGGTAGATGGCGGCGTTGTGTGTCAGCGTCCGGGTGTGTTTCAAAATGGCGGGTCAGATCGGCTTCGAGGTCGCCGATCTGACGGTTCAACTCCGCGATCAACGCCAAGAGTGCGCCCGGCATCGCGCTCGACCTGCGCTGCGAACGCCTGCAACCACGAAAGGCGAACGCTACCGATCCCGTTTCTGCGCCCGCTGCGCACTCCGCGACGACCTCCATGCAATCTTGATATTCGATAACGAGGACATCGCGCTGGACGCGCTCCTTCAAGCGTTGGGCGCAACAAATCGACCTCAGAGCGCGGTCATCTTGATGCGAGGCGCGCGGGCCTCGCCTGCCGCCGCGGAGCGGCAGAGATTGGGGTCGTCGCAGCATTCGGCCGAGGCAGGTCGGGTGTGAGATAGTTGCATTCGCGAGATGCCCTTCGTGGTGGCTGGAATGTTCCCTAGACAAGAACTCAGTTACGGGCAGTCCGCAAACGCGGCCTCAGAATAGTCATCTCCAGGTCCGAAATCCTCGCGGCAGATCACTTCTCTCTTTAAAGCTATGTCGGCTTGGTCGATCCTTTAGTGCGGTTCACTTCTGACATAGTGCAGTTTATCTTTCGAAACTAACAGCGGTGCAGGCCGAGCGCACGAAGACGCGACAGACTCGGCACAATGTTTTCACGACAGAGAGGTCCGACCATGAAAAGAATTCCAGACGAGGTCAGCGGGTCGGCCGGCCCCGCTATCGAGAACTGGGCGCGCTCGTTCTGGAGCACGAGTTTCGATTCGCCTGATCTACCGCCCCACCACCCCGACTGTCTTGGTTGTGGGCCGCAGAACCCGCACGGCCATGCCCTGTCGGTCCAGCGTGACGAGAACGGCGTGGTGGCTCACCATGTGTTCGATCAACGTCATGTCGGGGCACCCGGGATAGCACACGGCGGCGCGGTGGCGACCGTTCTCGACGATCTGTTCGGCTTCCTGCTCTACACAGTGGGTGAGCTCGCCGTGACGCGGCGTCTCGAGCTCGACTACCTAGCGCCGGTTCTGCTCGGCACTCCATACGTATTGCGTGCTGCCGTTCGGTCTCGTGATGGGCGCAAACTGGATCTCACGGCCACGATGGACGATGCGCAGGGCCGCTCGGTAGCCACCGCTACTGCCCTGTTCGTGGTGGTCGAGGTCGAACACTTCATGCAGTCCCAAGCCCGAGCCCAACTCCGGGCCACAGACACGAATCACACCGAAGAATAGACACCCTGGCCGACCTTCACCGACGTCCGTCACCCGCGGTGGCTGTCGTACGGCTGCGTCTACCTGGCGCAAAGACGGCGAGGACGAGTGCCCCAGCGGCGGTCAGCGCCGCCAACGACAGCGTCGCCTGACCACTTCCGTGTACGAATGCGGCTCTGGCGAACTCGGCCAGCGGCTGACCAGCTGGTCCTGCGCGGTCGGCGACCTGCAACGCGGCGGCCAGAGAATCGGCCACCGGACCACGGGCAGGCTCGGGTAGCTGGGGCAGAGCCGGCTGAATGTGCTGAACGTAACCGGCCGCGAGCACGCTACCGGCTACCGCAATCCCAATCGCGGCACCGATTTCGCGAGCTGCGTCGTTGACCGCGGCAGCCACCCCGTGCTTGGCCTCAGGAGTGTCCGAGACGATGGCGAAAGTCGCAGGGGCGGTACACAACCCCAAACCCGCACTCATGATGAGCAAGGGCCACAGCAGGTCAGGGTAAGTTGCCGCGACGGTCAATCTGCTCACCATCACCAGTCCCGCCGCGATGGTGAGCAGACCTACAGTGGTCATCACCCGCAGGCCAACAATGTTCGACAGCCAGGGTGCAATCACCGAGATCACGATGAGCGGCACGACCATAGGGGTCAACGCCAACGCGGCGGTGAGCGGTCCATAACCGAGAATCAACTGCAGATACTGCACCAACAGCAAGAACACCCCGAAGGTCACCAGAAATTGGATACAGACCGACAGTGCGCCGGCACCGAAGCCACGGCGGGCGAACAACCGGACATCGAGTAGGGGTGCCGAGGAACGTAGTTCTACGACGACGAACACCACAACTGCGAACAAGCCCACCGCAGTGCTGATGGCGACGAGCGAATCCGACCAGCCACGGGCCGGAACCTCGATCACAGCGAAGACGATCGCCCCGACCGCGACAACTACGGTCACCGCGCCCACCCAATCGACCGGTGGATGCTCCTGCTGGCGGGACTCCGCGATACTGCATGCCAACCCGGCCAGAACCGCTCCGGCGACGGTCAACCCGACGAACACCGAGGTCCACGACCACTGTTCGAGCAGCACACCAGCCCCGAGGATGCCCAGGACCGCCCCGGATCCAGCAACCCCGGCCCACACACCTACAGCGCGGCCGCGATGCGCCGGTGGAAATCCCGCGGTCAGTATCGACAGCGTCGAGGGCATGACCAGCGCCGCACCCGCCCCAGCCAACGCGCGAGCAGCGATCAGCCACGCCGGGTCGGCGAGAAACAAGGGCAAGGCCGACGCGAAAGCGAACAACGCCAACCCCGCCACGAGCACCCCGCGGCGACCGTACCGGTCACCGATCGCACCGGCAGGCAGAACGAAGCACGCCAATACCAGCGTATAACCGTCGACTATCCAGGTCAGTTGAGCTTGCGTCGCCCCTGTCGCGACCGCGATCTGTGGCAACGCTGAATACAATGCCGCCATTGCGGCCACCACCAACGCGACCGCCATGCACGACACAATCAACATCCACCACTGGGCACCGCTCCATCGAGCGACGCTGGCAGAGTCGGATCTACGTTCGTTCAACGGCCAGCCTCCCAGTTAGAGACTGATCGTCTCGGTACGAGACTATTAGTATCATAACTTTGCGGGTGTGACAGAATGGTCAAGCGAGGACATGTTTTGTCAGTCAAAATGGAGCGGAGCCCGTTCATGGTCGACCCTCTCGTTGCAGCCGAGGGCCCGGCCGACCCCCGGCTGGCGCGCTCACGTAACCGGTTGCTCGAAGCGGCGGGCCAGCTGCTGTCCACCGGCGGTGTCGAGGCGGTCACCGTGGAGGCGGTCACCCGCATGTCGAAGGTTGCACGTGCCACTCTGTACCGCCACTTCGGAAGTACCACTGACCTGCTTGCTGCAACCTTCGAGCGACTACTACCCCCAGTCGACACCGATATCGATACCGGTCCGCTACGTGAACGTCTGATTTCGTTGCTCACCACCCAAGCCGACCTCATCGACCAAGCTCCGGTGCAGATGACCACGCTGGCCTGGCTGGCAATGGGACCCGTCAACAGCGGCGACGCCAGCCGGCGCGATCTCGATCCTGGCGCGGTGGTCTCGCTTCGGGCCCGTGTCATAGAGCAATACCGCAGGTCCCTGGATCAGATCCTGACGGCCCCTGACGCTCGCGCTGTACTCGGCGAGATCGACACCACCTTCGCCCTCATTCAGCTCCTCGGACCGATAGTGTTCGCTCGCCTCACAGGACTGCGCCACATCCACGCCGACGACTGCATCCAAATCGTCGACAACTTTCTCGCCGCCCATGCCGCAAGTGTCCGATCGAGCACTTCGCGCGACCACAGCCGTCCACGGCCGGCCGCGACGCTAGACCCGCAGCTCACCGACGGCCAATAAAACTTGATGCGAAATTTCACCATCAATGCGCTATCCAGTCAGGGATCGCAGCGCTCACTGGATACGGCCGGACGTGTGCTCGAGAACTCGGAGTTGCACTGCAGTGCACTTCTGACATCGTGCAGCCGTCTTCTGAAACTGACACGAGGAACGCGAATCGGTCGTAATCTGCTCCAATAATCCGCCCGTTCGACTGTGTTCTGTTGGGAACCCTCTCAACAAAAGTTGAGCAACGCTATGGGGCGTACCAGACTTTCCCGGTCACCCGATCTCGAGCCCTCGAAATTGCTACGTTCTGCCGGTCCGAAGTGACATGGGACACCGATCGTTGCAGGGGAGCGAGAATGCACGTAGAAGCACTGTTCGGAGATGGTTCGTTGCGTCCGGTCTGGCCGCACGCGGATGCACTGATCACCAGCGAATGCCCGGGGCTTCGCTTCGCCGGCAAGTACGCCGACGTCGTCGCTCTGAGCAACGGTGATCCGACCGCGTTGCGGCCGTTCGTCGACGAGGACACCCGACGCCGGGTGGCGAGCATGGCACCGCCGCGCACCGACACGGCGCTGGTGTTCGGAGCCAACGGATTCCTCGGCGCGCACCTGATCGGCCGACTCACTCGTGATTCCGCCGTCGAGGTCGTCTATGCGATGGTGCGCCCCACCGAGGAGGAGACGGCGTTCGAGCGCCTGCAGCGCACCTTCGACCAGTACGAGATCGAGGTCGACGCCGACAAGATTCGCATCGTCGAGGGCACTCCCACGACGTTCCGGTTCGGCCTCGACAAGGCCGCCTACTACGACCTGGCTGCCGGAGTGGGGCAGATCTTCAACTGCGCCAGCTCCACCGATTACACCGAGAGCTATGCCGAACTGCGCGACGACTGGTTCGTCAGCGTGCTGCGGATCCTGGAATTCAGCATCACCTCCGCCCGTAAGCACCTGACGTACGTGGGCAGCATCGGTGCCCACCTCTATCAGAAGCCCGAGGACTTCCGTCGTCCCGACTCGTGGTGGTACTCCGGATACGCGCAGATGAAGTGGGTCAACGCAACTCTGCTCGGATGGCTGTCGATGTCGGACACCTACTCCGTCACTCTGTGCGAGGCTCCGTACATCCTCGGCAGCACGGAGCTCGGCCGAGATCCCGGTCGCGTGTACAGCTTCTGGCGCATCATCGAACTGGCGATCGCAGCCGGTGCCATCTGGGACGGCCCGGGCATGAACTACGTCCCGGTCGACGTGATGTGCGACGTCATGGCGAGCAACTCGTTGCGCAGTCATCCTCTGACGAGGCTGTTGCCGAGCAATCCCACCGGATACGGGCACGACCTCTACGCCGAGCTGCTCGGGCTCGATCTGGTGAGCTGGGAGGAGTTCAAGGAGCGTGTCAGCGTGCGTATCTCTCCTCGTTTCGCCGAGACGATGCTGGCCGACAACATCGACCAGCTCATGCGCCTGGTGCACAAGCCCGAGGCGATACTCCCACTCGACCACGACATCTCGTGGTGCGACCACCGCCGACTGTTCGAGCTCTATTTCGAGAAAGCACAGCTCAAGACGCTCACGCCCGCCGCCGTCAACTGACGTGGCAGACGGATTCGAGCCCACCTCGGTGCGCCTACGGGACGTACCCATCGGCCGCGAGGTGACCAACGGCGTTCTCTCGCTCGGCTTCTACGTGGTGTGTGGGCTGATCGGACTGCTGCCCGGCCCGGTGCGGAACTGGGCAGCGGATGCCTTCGTGACCTGGTCGGAGAGCGTCGACGAACAGCGGCACAGCTGATGTCGTGGTGTCGGTGGGCCCTCGGCCTCCCTGCGGTGCCGGCGGCTCTCTTCGCGTTGTTCGTGTACTGGCGGACCCGGTTCTTCTTCCGCGATCCGCACCGCGAACCGCCGGCCGATCCGCGGGCGGTGCTCGCTCCGGCGGACGGGTTCGTCACGTACGTCAAGCGTGTGGAGGCGGGCAGTGCCGCGTTCGCCGTCAAGAAGGGGCGGACGATCGTCCTCGACGAGATCGCTGGGGTCGCCTCGACCGACAGCGGCTACCTGATCGGGATCTACATGTCCGAATACTCGGTGCACCGCAACCGAATTCCGGTATCGGGCACCATCGGTATGCGTCGTCATCGGTCCGCGGCACCGTTCAACAAGTCGATGGCCAGAGTCGGTGCGAACCTGTTGACCCGGCGCACTCCCTACGACGAGGGCTGCGACTACCTGCTCACCAACGAGCGGCTCACCATCTCGATCGAGCACGAGTCCGGTGCCGTGGTGACGGTGACGCAGATTGCCGATCTCTGGGTCGATCGCATCGTCGCGCACGTCGCCGTCGGTGACACCGTCGAGCGCGGCGAGCAGTACGGAATGATCCGCTTCGGTTCTCAGTGCGACGTGTTCGTGCCCGACGCACTCGTCGACGAGATCACTGTCCGGCCAGGCAATTACGTGTTCGCCGGCGAGACGACGGTGGTGCGTTCACCGATCCTCGTCGACGGCAGACAACCGAGCGAAGAGGAACGATGATCACGATCGAAGAGGTCGACGGCAAAGCCGGTTGGCGTGAATTCGAGTCCGTCTCGGACCTGGTCTACCAGGGCGATCCGTACCGCCTACCCGACGAGTCGATGGACCTGGGCCGAATTCTCATCGCACCGCCGCCCTCGGTTGCCGCCACCCGCGTCACGAAAGCATTTCTGGCTCGCGAGAACGGGATTGCCGTCGGTCGCGTCGTGGCCATCCACGATCTGTCGTTCACCGAGTACACGGGGGAGCCGATCGGCTTCTTCGGCTTCTACGAGGCGGTCGACGATCACGACGTCGCCGAAGCGCTGCTCGACGCTGCGGCGCACTGGCTTTCGGCGCGCGGACTCGCGACGATTTCCGGGCCCTTCGGTCCGTCGATGTTCTACAGCGCAGGCATCGTCGTCGACGAGGTCCCGGCGCTGCCCCTGGTGGGGATGCCGCACAATCCGCTCTACTACGCGGCCCACTTCGAGAAGTGGGGTCTGATGGCGGTCAAGGACTTCTACAGTTACCTTTTCGACGACCCGTGCATCATCTACAACGACCCCAAATACGCGCGGCACATGCAGATCTTCGAGAAGATCAAGGCGCGATCCGAGGTGACGTTCCGGTCGATGAAATACCGGACGTTGCGACGCGACGCGCGCATCGTGCGGGATCTCTACAACAAGACGTTCGTGAACTTCTGGGGCTTCTCGCCGCTGTCCTACACGGAACTGTTCGAGTTGCTGAAGATGATGCTTCCGGTCATCGATCGTCGGCTCACCCTGCTGGCCGAACTCGACGGCAAGCCCGTCGGCTTTCTGATGGGAATCCCGGACGTCAATCAGGCCGCCGCGAAGGCGTCGCACCTGAAGTCGCGCTGGGCACGAGACCTGGTGACGCTGTGGCACGTCAAGCGTCCGGGTCGCACGGAGGTCATCGACGGAGTGCGGGTGGACATGCTGTTCGTCGATCCGGATTGCCCCGATCGAGCCGTGTCCTCTCTGCTGATCATGGAGATGTCGGTGCGTATGCGCGATCTCGGGTTCACGCGCGTCGAAGCGGCTCCCGTGCTCGACGACAGTCCGTGGATGAAGGGCTCGGTCCTGTCCCGGACGAAACTCGCTCCGCACCGCACGTACCGCATCTTCAGCCGGGAGTTGACGTAGATGACCGACACGATCTCGCGAATCGACCCGCAGGTGAGCTGCGGAAACATCGGCGACCGGTGGGGTCGACTGGTCGCGCGGCGACGCTGGGTGGTGCTGGCGATCTGGACGCTGCTGGCGGTGGGATCCGCGATTCTGTACCCAGCGCTGCAGAACTCCCTGGTGGGGGCCAACTTCTCCGTTCCCGGAACCGAATCCAGCCGCGCCGACCAACTGGTCGAGCAGCATTTCGCGTCCTTCGGCTCGGAACAGCTCGTCGTCACGTTCACCTCGGATTCGGTGGACAGCCGGAACTCGGCCTTTCGCGCACGGGTGGCCGAGGTCGTCTCGTCACTGAGGCAGTCACCGGACGTACTGCGTGTCGTCGACCCCTACGAGAGCGCAGGATTCATCCCGACGATCTCCGACGACGGGACCTCGGCGCTCGCATTCGTCGGCATCGGCGGAGAGGCCAGCGATCGGATCGCAGTGGCCGAACGCGTGCAGGAGATGATCGGCGGTGCGTCCGGTGATGGCGTCGAGGTGGCGGTGACGGGCTACTCGCCGATGACCGTCGATCTCACCCGCGTCGAATCCGAGGACGCCGTGCGGGCCGAGAGCATCGGTCTGCCCATCGCTTTCGTGGTGCTGGTTCTGGCGCTGGGTTCCGTGGTCGCGGGCATCGTGCCGCTGGTCACCACCGGAATCGGAGTGCTGGCGGCGTTCGGCATGTTCGCGTTGCTGTCCAACGTGATGACCTTCGATGTTCTCGTCACCACGGTGGCGGCGATGTTCGGTCTGGGTCTGGGAATCGACTACGCACTCTTCATCGTCAGTCGGTTCCGGGAGGAGATCGGGCGGGCCGGACCCGGTGAAGATTCGGACAGGACCGAGCGCGCGGTGGGGGCGGCCATGGGCACCGCCGGACACATCATCGTCATCTCCGGTCTGGTCGTGTTGATCGCACTCGGAGCCCTCGCGATCGTCGATGTCCCTGCGGTGCAGAGCATCTCGTTGGTCGTCGCGCTCACCATCGCCACCGTCGTCGTGGTCGCGTGGACCCTGCTGCCGGCACTTCTCGCGGTGCTGGGAACGCGCATCGGGGCCTGGTCGCTGCCGCGACGATTCCAACCTCCCTCGGTCGACGAGCACGACGCCGCAGTTCCCACGTGGTGGTCGCGGTGGGCGCAGCACGTCATCGAGCGCCCCTGGCGTTACACGGTCGCATCCGCCGCCGTCCTCATCGTCTGCCTGGTTCCCATCGGTTCGATCTCGTACGGGGTCGATCTCGGTGCCGAGGCGCTGAGCGCGGAACCGTCCGGACGAGCCAACACGGTCCTGACCGAGAAGTTCGCGCCCGGCACCATCTCGCCCATCACCATCGTGTTCACCGGCGAGGACGACAGTCCATTGGGACCGCAGCAGATCGCCACGGTCGACGCGTTCGCGAACTCCGTGCGCGGAGACGATCGCGTCGCCTACGCGTTGGCGCAACCCGAGGGCGGCCGGTCGTTGCTGATCGTGGTCCCGTCGGTCCCGATCGACTCGACGGAGGCCGCCGACCTCGTCGAAACCCTGCGTTCTCAGGCAGTTCTCGCCGGTGACGTGGACGGCACCAGCGTGTCCGTGGGCGGTACCACCGCGCTGGTGGTCGACGCATCCGAGGAGATCTCCGGCAAGTTCGTCTGGGTCGTCGCCGCGGTACTGGCCTTTTCTCTCTGTTACTTGGCCGTCGTGTTTCGCAGCGTGGTGATCCCGCTCAAGGCCGTCGCCATGAACCTGCTGGTCACCGGGGCAGCGCTGGGTGCCACCGTCGCCGTCTTCCAATGGGGTTGGGGTTCGAGCATTCTCGGCTTCGAGAGCCCGGGTTACATCCAGGTGTATCTACCGGTGACGGTGTTCGCCGTGGTCTTCGGTCTGTCGATGGACTACGAGGTGTTCCTCATCGGCCGTATGCGAGAAGTGTTCGTGCGGGGAGCGAGCAACGACGTCGCCGTCGTCGACGGCATCGAACACACCGCCAGGCCGATCACCGCCGCCGCCGCAATCATGATCGCCGTGTTCGCCAGCTTCCTCACCGCAGACGTGCTCGAGCTCAAACAGTTCGGCTTCGCTCTTGCCATCGCGGTGCTGTTCGACGCCGTGCTGGTGCGCATGATGCTGGTGCCGGCGATGATGAAGCTCTTCGGCGAGCGCAACTGGTGGCCCGGTACGCGGAATCGTCAGGTGGTCGGCAACTGAGCCGACGCCAGCAGCGAGCCGTCCGCGCCGCGGATCTCGATCTCGGTGACGTCGCCGCGAAGTACCGCCGCGTTCATGCGGCATTCGATGGTGACGTCGCTACCGAGAAACGTGCCGGACGGGAGTTCGGTGCCCCACCGATCGACGAGGACGACCTCGTACGGGCCTCGATCGGACACGCCGTCCATGTCGAGGAACGTCTCGGTGCCCCACGTGTGCGCAACGAGGCCGCCCTCGATGTCCACGCTCGGCATGCTCGTGGTGAAAGCGACCTGCTCGTAGGCACCCAGGGTTCCCGGAGGTCCGGTGATCGCGGCCGGTGGATCCTCGGGTTGCGGTCGAGAGGCGTCGATACCGAGCACGACGCCGCTGCCGACGACCAGCCCCGCGATCGCGGCGGCGGCCGCCAGGCCGGCCGATCTGCGCGGTCCACGTGTCCGCTGGGGTGGCCACGCAGAGCCGGGTGACGTACCCAGAACTCGGGCGCGGAGGTCGGGTGACGTCGATGCTTCGAGCCACGGTTCGGTCGGACCGCGACGACCGAGAGTCCCGGTCAGCGCGCGCAGTTCGGCGATGTCCCTGTCGACGGTGGGATCGGATGCTGCGAGCTCGCGTAGCTCGGCGGCCTCGGTGTCGTCGAGGTCGTCGCCGACGGCAGCGGCGATCAGTTCGGCTCGGCGATCGTCTCGGGCGTTCATGCTTCCTCCTGTCCGTCGAGATGGTCTCGCAGCGCCCTCAGTGCGTAGAAGGCGCGAGTGCGCAATGTTCGTACGGCAACGCCCGTCGACTCGGACAGTTCCGCATAGGTGGTTCCCGCCAGGTGCACCGCAACGACGACCTGCCGATGATCGGGAGAGAGAAGGGCGAGCGCGGCGATGATGCGCAGTCGCTCGTCCACGTCGGGACTGGTGTCACGCGAGATCGCGACCGATCGTCGGTCGAGGTCCTCGATCCTTTCCGACGCCGGCTTCGGCATTCTGCTCAGAGACCGTTGGACGTCGACGATCACATTGCGCTCGATGGCGAACAGCCAGGTACGCAGCGCTCCTCGGCTGGGCTCGAATCGGGACCGGGCCCGCCATGCGCGAAGGAACGTCTCCTGGACGCAGTCCTCGGCAAGCGCTCGGTCGCGCAGTGCGTTGACGGCGAAACCGAGCATGGCCGACGCATGCTCGTCGTACGCGGCAGCGACGTCGAAGTGCAGTTCGATCACGCTCCCGATGCTCATGACAGTGACTACGTCGACGGACCCCCGGACGTTCATATCCGAGACTGGAGTATTTCTTTACCGAATTTTGAACATCGTGGCATCGACCGTCGTACACCTCTGCACGGGCTCGCCTGCCCGATACTCCCACGGAAGGCCCACGAGATGACCAGACGCTCGATCACCCGCCCGACCATGTCCGTCCGCGGCACCGCCACCGCAGTCGTCGGCGGCACGGCCGCTGCACTGATGCTGTTCACCGCGGCCCCGGCCGGTGCCGATACCCCCGTTGCCGAACCGGACTCGTTCACCAGCGCGTTCACCGCGATGGCAACTCCCGACCAGGTGGTGAACGGCGACGGTGTCGCCACTCCGGGCCAGCCGGGCGCGACGGGCACGTTCACGCTGCGCATCAATTCCGATCTCGACATCGTCTGCTACGACATCGCGCTCGACGGCGTCACCGGCGATTACATGAGCCCGGCCAAGACCGCCACGCACATTCACGAGGCGGCGGCGGGTGCTGCGGGACCTCCGCGTCTGGCGTTCCCGAACCCGACGCCGATCGGTGACGGCCCACGTTCGAGCACCGGCTGCATGCAGGGACCGTTCACCACCGGCCTGACGCCGGCCGGTGCCGACGCCGACAGTGGAACCGGATTCACGCTGGACCAGATCGAAGCAAATCCGGCGGGCTTCGCGGCCGACACCCACACCGTCGACTTCGTGGCCGGAGCGGTACGCGGACAGCTGACGCAGATTCCGGTCGGCTCCGTCGCCACCGGAGGTGGCGGTTCGGCTCTGGCCGCGGCGTCCGATTCGGCCTCCAGTAATGCGGTGCCCGTCGTCGGCGCGGTTGCCCTCGGCGCAGTAGTCCTGGGTGCAACGGCGATCGCGGGAGTGACGTTGGTTGCTCGCCGCAGCGGAACGGCACGCAGCTGAGATCTCGGCTCCTGGTTGCTGTTACGGCAGTGGTGGTGGTGACGGGCTGTACGTCCGCACCGCCGCCATCTGCCGCACCATCACCACCTGCCGCACCAACACCTACCTCGGTACCACCTGCCGCACCAGCGACCGAGTCCTCGACCGCTGGAGATTTGCCGGGACCGGGCCCGACGGCGGATTTCGCGGCGCAGGCACCGACCCGGCTCAGCGTCGAGGCCATCGACCTCGACGAGCCGTTGATCGGCCTGGGTCTCACCGAGAACGGCGAGATGGAGGTGCCGAGCGACTACGACGACGTCGGGTGGTTCACCGGCGGCGGCAGACCGGGCGTGATCGGTAGTCCTACCGTGCTGGCCGGGCACGTGGATTCCACGACCGGTCCCGCAGTGTTCGATCGGTTGTCGGAGCTTCGACCGGGAGATGTCGTGACGGTGGGGGACGGGACGGGTGGTCGAGTCGACTACCGCATCGATCGGGTCGGCGACTACGGCAAAGTGGAGTTCCCGACGGTGCAGGTCTTCGGGGCGGTGCCCACCGACGAGATCAGGCTGATCACGTGCTCGGGCGACTTCGACGCCTCGGTGGGCAGTTACGAGCGCAACCTCGTCGTCTACGGAGTGCGGCAATAGCCCAGCGTTTTGGAGTTGACGCGGAGGATGTTGTAACCTGAACAACGGTTCGGATCACGAGTGCTCGCACTCCGGTCCAGACCGCCCAATCAAGTTCTACCCAAGACCGTTGGTCACCGCCTTCTCGAAGGATTCACTTCCGGGAGTTGCGCGGTTGAAGGTCCGAGATCGTGTCGGACGGCCCACGCAGGAGAACGAGGTAGGGAACCTGTCTGCAGTCCTCGCGACTGCCTGCTCGTTCACGCCCCGTGTGCTTCTTGCGCCGGGGCGTTCGTCGTTTTCCGGCCCTCTCGCGATCGACACAACTTCCCACGAGAGGAGGCGAAGTATGGCAAAGCCCGAAAAGGTCTCAGCAGTATCGGAGATCACCGAACAGTTCAAGGGTTCGACGGCTGCCGTCGTCACGGAATACCGTGGCCTGTCGGTGTCCGGTCTGACTCAGCTCCGGCGTGCGCTCGGCGAAGGTGCCACGTACTCCGTCGCCAAGAACACCCTGGTCAAGCGCGCAGCGGCCGAGGCAGGTATTACCGGCCTCGACGAGTTGTTCGTCGGACCGACCGCCATTGCATTCATCAAGGGCGAGCCGGTCGACGCAGCGAAGGCCATCAAGGCCTTCGCGAAGGACAACAAGGCCTTGATCGTCAAGGGCGGCTACATGGACGGCGCAACGCTGTCCGTGGAAGAGATCAACAAGATCGCAGACCTCGAGTCGCGCGAAATCCTGTTGGCCAAGCTCGCCGGCGCCATGAAGGGCAACTTGTCGAAGGCTGCAGGCCTGTTCAACGCTCCCGCATCGCAGTTCGCGCGTCTGGCGTTCGCGTTGCAGGAGAAGAAGGCTGCCGGCGCACCCGCCGCAGCCGAGGCACCTGCAGAAACAGAAGCACCGGCGGAAGCTCCCGCCGAAAGCTGATCCGCTGGTATTGGCGTACAGCTCAGCTCCACACCATCAACACCATGCCGCGGATCAGCGGTTAGGTACTTACAGGAAGGACCCGCCACCATGGCGAAGCTCAGCACCGAAGAATTGCTCGACCAGTTCAAGGAGCTCACTCTCCTCGAGCTCAGCGAGTTCGTGAAGGCATTCGAGGAGACCTTCGAGGTCACCGCAGCTGCCCCCGTCGCCGTTGCTGCTGCAGGCGGCGGCGCAGCCCCCGCCGAGGCTGCTGAAGAGCAGGACGAGTTCGACGTCGTCCTCGAGTCGGCCGGCGACAAGAAGATCCAGGTCATCAAGGTCGTCCGTGAGGTCGTTTCCGGCCTGGGCCTGAAGGAAGCCAAGGATCTCGTCGAGAGCGCTCCGAAGGCAATTCTGGAGAAGGTTGCCAAGGACGCAGCCGACGCCGCCAAGGAGAAGCTGGAAGCTGCCGGCGCGAAGATCTCCGTCAAGTAGGACCGCTTCGTTGCAGTCGTGCTTCGTGCTCTGAACGCACGAGCGCAAGAAGGGCCGTTCCCACCTCGGTGGGGACGGCCCTTCTTCTGTTCTCGGACACCGCACGGGGTGCACCGTTGTGATCGATCACGGACTCCTGCAAATCGCGTGACACCGGCCTTGTGCCCCTGTTTACTCGGTTTCGCCGAAGTCCAAAGCATTCCGAAGGGTTTCGGCGGTCATTGTTTGTGGCGTGTCACAGCTTTGTGACGCAGGGACTTGTCACAGTTCTGGCGAGTCGCCGACCGTGTCGCGTGAGATGAGCCACACTGATGCAAGCTCTACAGCCTGACTCGGGGAAGTTCTTACTGGGCGGTAAGCTCCCGTGTCGGTGCGGACACGTGCATGGGATACAGTGACACAACCCACATCCGGGTCGATGTGTACGAATTGTGGAGGTCAGCGTGGGAGTCGAGGTTTCGGTCGAGGGATTGACCAAGTCTTTCGGGGTACAGAAGATCTGGCAGGACGTGACGTTGACCCTGCCGAAGGGTGAGGTCAGTGCGCTCCTCGGTCCTTCCGGTACCGGCAAGTCGGTCTTCCTGAAGTCCTTGATCGGCCTCCTGCGTCCCGAACAGGGCAAGATATTCATCGACGGAACCGACATCCTGCAGTGCTCCTCCCGTGAGCTCTACGAGATCAGGAAGCTGTTCGGGGTGCTGTTCCAGGACGGCGCACTGTTCGGCTCGATGAACCTCTACGACAATGTCGCGTTCCCGCTCCGCGAGCACACGAAGAAGTCCGAGTCCGACATCCGCAAGATCGTCATGGAGAAGTTGGAACTGACGGGTCTGCTCGGTGCCGAGGACAAGCTGCCCGGCGAGATCTCCGGCGGTATGCGTAAGCGCGCCGGTCTCGCCCGCGCTCTGGTTCTCGATCCCGAGATCATCCTGGTCGACGAGCCGGACTCCGGCCTCGATCCCGTTCGCACTACGTACATCTCGCAGACCCTGATCGACATCAACGCCGAGATCGACGCCACGATCCTGATCGTGTCGCACAACATCAACCTCGCTCGGACGGTGCCCGACAACATCGGCATGCTCTTCCGTCGCCAGCTGGTCATGTTCGGCCCCCGCGAGGTGCTCCTGACGAGCGACGAGCCGGTAGTCAAGCAGTTCCTCAACGGAACGATGATCGGTCCGATCGGCATGTCGGAGGAGAAGGACGAGGCGCAGATGGCGCAGGAGCAGGCCATGGTCGACGCCGGCCACCACGCCGGCGGCGTCGACGACGTCGAAGGCATCGTGCCGCAGATGAAGGCCACTCCCGGAACTCCGGTGCGCGAAGCCGTCGGGCGTAGGCAGGAGCGCGTCCGCCAGATCATGCACACCCTGCCGCACAATGCCCAGGTTGCGATCCAGGAAAGCCTCGACACCACCGACCCGGGTCAGCGTTACCCCGCGTATGCAGACCAGCAGCAGGGTTACGACCAGCAGGGATACGACCACCAGGGTTACGACCACCAGGGTTACGACCAGCAGAGTTACGACCAGCAGAGTTACAGCGGGCAAGGTCATGATCAGCAGGGCTACCAAGCTCCAACACAAGGTTGGGGTCAATAGCAGACATGGGGGGATCGAAGAAGTCCACGTTCGCTCCGGCGAGCGCCGCTCTGACACAAGCCGGCAATATCGTCGAACTGTTCGTCGAGGTGGTTCGCAACACCTTCCGTAGGCCGTTCCAGTTCCGCGAGTTCATCGAGCAGGCCTGGTTCATCGCCAGCGTCACGATTCTGCCGACGGCGCTCGTCGCCATTCCGTTCGGCGCGGTCGTGGCGCTGCAGACCGGATCGCTCATCAAGCAGCTCGGTGCCGAGTCGTTCACGGGTGCGGCCAGCGTGCTCGCGGTCATCCAGCAGGGCAGTCCGATCGTGACCGCACTGCTGGTGGCCGGCGCTGCCGGTTCTGCTGTGACTGCAGACCTCGGCTCGCGCACCATCCGCGAGGAGATCGACGCCATGCGAGTGCTGGGTATCGACCCGGTACATCGTCTCGTCGTTCCCCGAGTGCTCGCGATGATCCTCGTCGCACTTTTGCTCAACGGCCTGGTCTCGGTCGTCGGCATCGCCGGCGGTTACTTCTTCAACGTGATCCTTCAGGGCGGCACCCCCGGTGCATATCTGGCGTCGTTCTCGTTTTTGGCCCAGCTGCCGGATCTGTATGTCGCCGAGGCGAAAGCAGCAATCTTCGGACTCATCGCGGGCATCATCGCCTCCTACAAGGGCCTCAATCCCAACCCCGGACCCAAGGGCGTCGGCGAGGCAGTGAACCAGACGGTTGTCATCACGTTCCTGCTGCTCTTCTTCGCCAACCTCATCCTGACCCTGGTCTATCTCCAGGTCGTCCCAGCGAAGGGAGCGTAACCGCGATGACGATCGCAAGAGGTCGCGGTGACCGCACGCTGATGCGCGTCAAGCGCGTCGGCAACGCCCCGCTCAACGTGCTCGACCGCGCAGGCGAGCAAATGTCGTTCTACCTGCGGGCCATCGGGTGGATTCCCAAGACCGCAGTGCATTACAAGAAGGAGGTGCTCCGCCTGCTGGCGGAGGTCACCTTCGGCAGCGGTGCGCTCGCCGTCATCGGTGGGACCATCGGCGTGATCGTGATGATGTCCGGCTTCACCGGCATCGTCGTCGGTCTACAGGGCTATGCAGCCCTCGAACAGCTCGGTAGCTCCGTGCTCACCGGATTCCTGTCCGCGTACGTCAACACCCGTGAGATCGCGCCGATTGTCGCAGGACTGGCACTCTCGGCCACCGTCGGCTGTGGTTTCACCGCCCAGCTCGGTGCCATGCGAATCTCCGAGGAGATCGACGCGCTCGAGGTGATGGCCGTACCCAGCGTGCCGTTCCTCGTGACCACCCGCATGATCGCAGGCTTCGTGGCCGTCATCCCGCTGTACATCGTCGGGCTGTTGGCGTCGTACGTCGCATCCCGAGGGATCAGCACCATTTTCAACGGGCAGTCCACGGGGTCCTACGACCACTACTTCAACCTCTTCCTACCTCCGGAAGACGTGTTGTATTCGTTCTTGAAGGTGCTGATATTCGCCTTCGTCCTGATCATGATCCACTGCTATTACGGCTACCACGCCTCTGGCGGACCTGCCGGTGTCGGCGTCGCAGTGGGCCGTGCCGTTCGTACCGCGATCGTCACGATCGCCGTACTGGACTTCTTCTTGAGCCTCGCCATCTGGGGCACGACCACCACAGTGAGGGTTGCGGGATGATCGACTCGCCGTCGCGACTGAAGCGAGTACTCCTCGGTTTGGCGTTCTTCCTGGTGCTCATCCTGTTCCTGGGGTGGAGCATCACGTCCTACAACAAGACGTTCAAAGATGTGGTGAAAGTCAGCCTCGAAACCGACTCGGTCGGCAACGCGCTGCCGATGAACGCGGATGTCAAGGTGCGCGGAATGATCGTCGGCGAGGTGCGCTCGGCGTCCACCGTCGACGGCGTCGTGACCTCGCAGCTCGCCATCGATCCGGACAAGGCACCGCTGATTCCGTCGAACGTGACGGCACGGTTGCTTCCCAAGACACTGTTCGGTGAGCGCTACGTCTCGTTGATCGTGCCCGAGAACGATGCGGCGTCGCCGATCTCCGAGGGCACGGTCCTCAAACAGGACACCAGCGGAAACGCCATCGAGGTCGGGCAGTTGCTCGACGGCTTGCTTCCACTGCTGCAGGCGATTCCGCCACAGGATCTGGCGAACACCCTCGGGTCGTTGGCGCAGGGCCTCAGCGGGCGCGGTGAGCAACTGGGCCAGACCATCGACAACCTGACGAACATCGTGTCGGGTCTGAACACGGAGTTGCCGAACATCCAGCAGACGTTGGTCGGGCTGGCCGACTTCTCGCAGACCTACGCAGACGCGGCACCGGACTTGGTCTCGGCGCTGGACAACTTGCGGACGACGGGCAACACCGTGGTCGAGCGGCAGTCCAGCCTCGACACGCTGTACGGCTCCCTGACCTCGGCGTCGTACACCACTGCGGACTTTCTACAGACCAACTCCGAGAACCTGATCGGATTGGCCGCGAACTCTCGGGAAGCGCTCGAGCTGCTGGCCGAGTTCTCCCCGACGTTCGGCTGCACGTTCACTTATTTCGCCGAAGGTGCCAGGCGCGGAAAAGTCGTACTCGGTGAGGGCGACGAGTACCCCGGCATCAACGTCTCCGCACCGTTCGTCAACCCGAAGGGTCGTTACTTGCCGAACCAGGACGAGCCGCGCTTGTTCGACGATCGCGGAGCCACCTGTTTCGAGCCCGCGGCGCCGGGGGAGTTCTTCCCGCAGTATCCGGGAGGCTCGATCAACGACGGTTCCTACCAGGTGCCGACCCGGAACCCGGGCCCGCAGGTGATCGAAGGACAGGGACCACCGAAGTCTGCCCAGAGTTCCATCGTTCCCGCCGTCTCCGCATCCGCGCAGCCGGCGAGCTACGAGGGCTCCGACTTCGAGCGCGACACTCTGGCCGTGATCTACGGACAGGCGAGTGGTGTTGCACCGGACAGTATTCCGTCGTGGGCGGCCGCTATCGGCGCACCGGCACTGAGAGGAGTGGAGGTGACCGTGCCATGAGAGGCCTTCTCGCGCCGATCATCAAGTTGGTCGTGTTCGCCGTGATTACGATCATTGCTACGGCCACCCTTGCCTTCACCATCGCCAATTCCAGCGGCGGCGGCGGCACCAAGTTCTCGGCTGTGTTCACGGACGTCACGTCTCTCAACGAGGGCGACGAGATTCGTATCGCGGGCGTTCGTGTCGGCCAGGTCGACAAGATCGAGATCGCCAACGAGCGCGAAGCCAAGGTGGACTTCACTCTGAGCAGTCGTGATTGGCTCCCGGCCAGTTCGACGGCGACCATCCGATTCCGGAACCTGGTGGGCCAGCGCTACATCGCCATCGAACAGGGTTCGGGAGATCAGGGTCGGAAGATCACCGACGGTGCCACCATTCCGTTGGAGCGGACCAAGCCTGCGGTGAACCTGACCACGCTCTTCGACGGCTTCCGCCCGCTGTTCACCACGCTCAGCTCCGATGACGTCAACAAGCTGTCGTACCAGATCATTCAGGTGTTCCAGGGGGAGTCGGGCACCATCAACGAACTGGTCACCAATACGGCGACCCTGACCAACACCGTCGCCGACAAGGATCAGGTCATCGGGCAGGTCATCACCAATCTGAACAACGTGTTGGAGACGGTGAACCAGAACGACGGGCAGCTCGACAGCCTGATCGTCAACACGCAGCAGCTCGTCTCGGGCCTGTCGGCCGACCGTGGTGTCGTCGGCTCCGCCGTGACGTCGCTCGCCGGCCTGACCAACGCGACCGCCGACCTGCTCGAGCCGACCAGGCCGTCGATCCAGGGTTCGGTGACTGCGTTGAACACGTTGGCCGAGACAGTCAACCGACGAAGCGACGACGTGGACACGGTCCTCGGAATTCTGCCCGTCAAACTCGAGAAGCTCATTCGCACGGCCCAGCAGGGATCCTGGTTCACCTTCTATCTGTGCGGTATCGACATCGTCGCCGGACCGGGTAGTTCGCCGAATCTGAATCTGCCGACCGGGCTGCCGACCGTCAACCAGCCGCTGTACACGAACTCCGCAGCGCGTTGCAAAGCTGGGGGGATCAAGCAATGAAATCTCGTCGTAGTCCGGCCACCATCGGTGCGCTAGGTATCGCAATCATCCTGCTCGCCACGATGTCGGTCTTCTTTCTCGACCGGCTCCCGATCATCGGTGCGGGTTCGGTGTACACCGCCGAGTTCAGCGAGGCAGCAGGGCTCAAGCCGCCCAACGAGGTCCGTATCGCGGGCGTGAAGGTCGGCAAGGTCACCGATGTGCGTCTCGACGGCGACCGGGTGCTCGTGGACTTCACGGTCAAGGACGCCTGGGTCGGCAACGAGTCGCGAGCGGCCATCGCCATCAAGACTGTGCTGGGGCAGAAATATCTGGCGCTCGACCCGAGCGGTCCGGAGACGTTGAGCCCCAAGGACCCGATTCCGCTCGAGCGCACCACGTCCCCGTACGACGTGATCGACGCGTTCTCCGCTGCGGCCTCGACCATCAGCGACATCGACACCGATCAGCTGGCGACGAGCATGCGGACCCTGTCCGAGGCGTTCTCCGAGACGCCTGCGAACATCCGTGCCTCGCTCGACGGTGTGACTCGGTTATCGCAGACCGTGGCCAGCCGTGACGAGGAACTGAAGAAGCTGTTCGAGGCCACCGGCGAGACCTCGAAGGTGCTGGCCGACCGCAACGAGCAGTTCAACCAACTGATCACCGACGCGGGCCCGCTTCTCGAAGAGCTCAACAATCGGCAGCAGGCCATCTCGCAGCTGCTCACCGGCACTCAGCGAGTGTCGCAAGAGCTGACCGGCCTGGTTCGCGACAACGAGGCCACCATCAACCCGATGTTGCAGCAGCTCAACGGCACCATCGAGATCCTGCAGCGCAACAACGACAACCTCGACCGTGCGCTGAAGCTGTACGAACCGTTCATTCGGCTGTACACGAACCTGACCGGCAACGGCCGGTGGATAGACATCACGCTGGCAAACCTCACACCGCCCGGAGTTCCGTTGATACCTGGTTACCGCCAGCCCTCGCTCGATACGTTGGCGGGGAACTGATGACAGACACGCAGACAGCACCGAGAAGCAAGAACAAGCTCGCGCTGATCGCCGTCGTCGTGACCGTGGCGCTCGTCCTCGCGGTCGCCGGCTGGTGGCTGTTCACCAGGGCCGGAACGACCAAGATCACCGCCTACTTCGACAAGTCGATCGGCATCTATTCCGGCTCGGAGGTGCGCGTGCTTGGCGTCAAGGTCGGTACGGTCGACTCCGTGACGCCGCAAGGCGAAGACGTGGAGGTCGTCCTCCGCGTCGACCGTGGGGTCGACATTCCTGTGGACGCAAAGGCCGTGCAGGTCACCCCGTCGCTCGTCGCCGACCGCTACGTCCAGGTTTCACCCGCCTACACCGGCGGCGACACCATGGCCGACGGCGCGACGATCGGTCGCGATCGCACCGCAACACCCGTCGAGGTCGACGAGCTGTACAAGTCCATCGACGACCTGTCCACCGCCCTCGGTCCGGACGGCGCGAACAAGGACGGCGCTCTCACAGATCTGGTCAACACCGGTGCAGCCAACCTCGACGGCAACGGTGAAGCGTTGGGCAACAGCATCACCCAGCTCTCGGCCGCCGGTCGAACGTTGAGTGACTCGCGCACCGACGTGTTCGACACGATCAAGAACCTGCAGACGTTCGTCAGCGCCTTGGCCGTCAACGATCAGCAGGTACGCAACTTCAACACCCAGTTGGCCGACCTGACCGGTTTCCTGTCGGGGCAGCGAGAGGACCTCGGAGCTGCACTCCAACAGCTGTCGGTCTCGCTCGGCGACGTGGCGACGTTCGTCGCGGACAACCGGACCCAACTGACCGATGCCGCGAACGGTCTCACGGTTCCGACGCAGACACTCGCCGACAACCGCGAGCAGCTGGTGCAAACGCTCACGTTGCTGCCGCTGGCCATCAGCAACCTGGTAAACGCCTACGACGCCGAGTCGGGAACGCTCGCCACGCGCGCCAATCTCCAGAACGAGACCCAGGATCCGCTCGGCACCCTGTGTCAGCTCATCGATCTCGGAAAGCTGGTTCCCGGTGATCCGCGCTTCGAAGCACTCGGTGCGCAGATTCAGCCGATCATCGATCAGTGCTCCAACATCACCACGATGATCCAGGCCCCGATCAAAGACCAGAACCGGATCGTGCTGCCGTTCGGCGTTCTCACCAACGACATCGAGCAGAACGTGTCCGTGCCGGGCACCGTGCCTGGCGTCGTCTCGCCCAGGCTCGGAAACAGCTCGATGCCCGGACTGGAGCAGTCGTACATCGGAGGTGGGGGACAGTGAGAGCCTCTGTGAATCGGAATCGAGCTCGAGTGAAGCGTTCTTTGGTGGTCGGAGCCGGTGCGTGCGTGGTGGCGCTGTCGGCCGGAGCATGCTCGTCGGCCGGCATCTACGCGATACCGCTGCCCGGCGGTGCCGACGTCGGTGAGAACCCGTTGAACCTGACGGTGCAGTTCGACGACGTACTGGACCTCGTCCCGCAGTCGACCGTGAAGGTCGACGGCGTCTCGGTCGGCCGCGTCGACTCGATAACGGTCCCGAACGACGGCTGGACCGCCGACGTCAACGTCATCTTGAATTCCGACGTCGACCTTCCGGCCAACGCGATCGCATCGGTGCAACAGACCAACCTGTTGGGCGAGAAGTTCGTGCAGCTCTCGGCACCTCCTGGCGACGAGGAAGCAGCGCGTCTGCAGGACGGGGCCACGATCCCGCTCGATCGCACCCGCCATGCCACCGATATCGAACAGGTACTCGGTGCGCTCTCGCTGCTGCTCAACGGCGGCGGTGTCGGGCAGCTCTCGCCGATCGTCAAGGAACTGAGCACGGCGTTCGACGGTCGCGAAGGCAGAACCAAAGAGCTTCTGCAGCAAGCGAACACCCTCATCGACGGCCTCAACCAGCAGCGTGACGACATCACCCGCGCCATCGACGGGCTGGACACTCTCAGCGGCCGCGTCAACACGCAGACCGACAAGATCGACGCAGTGCTGAAGGATCTGCCGATCGCCACCGAGGTTCTCGAGCAGCAGCGCCCGCAGCTGACCGAGATGCTCGGAGCGCTCGACCGTCTCGGAGCCGTCGGCACCGACGTGATCGACCGTTCCAAGGACGATCTCATCGCGGACCTGCGGGCACTACGCCCCACGCTCCAGGCCCTGGCCGATTCGGCGGACGACGTGGTGAGCTCGCTCGCGGTGATCCCCACCCTGCCGTTCGCGGACGGCACCGAGAAAATCATCGAGGGCAACTCGGCGAACCTGTTCCTTTCGCTCGACCTGTCGATCGGAACTGCGTTGCGCAACTTCGGCGTCGGGGAGGGCGATCCGGTCTACATCCAGCCCAAGTACGGCAACACGCTGCCCGTCGTCGACCCGTCGAATCCGTACTACAACGGCAACGGACCGCGCCCGGGTTGGCCGACGATCTCGCTGCTGCCGTTGCCGCCGATCATCCCGTCACCGGTTCCCGGTCCGGGTGCACCTGCGAACGAGCAGGCAGCGGCGGCCGCCGCGCCCGCACCGGCCGATCCGTTCGCACCGTTGAACGATCTGCTCGAGCGATTCGGAGTTGGACAGTGAGATCGAGACTGGTTCGCATTCAATTGGTCCTCTTCGTCGTGGTCGCCGTAGTGGGGTCGGTCTATGTCGGTGCCAAGTACGTGCGACTTGACAACATGCTCGGCTTCGGGCAGTACCAGGTCGATCTGAACCTCGCCGATTCCGGTGGCATCTTCTCCAACGCCGAGGTCACCTACCGAGGTGTCCCGGTGGGAACCGTCGGAGATCTGGAACTGACGGAAGACGGGATCCGAGTCGCGCTCATGCTCGACGACGGCGGCCCGGACATCCCTGCCGACACCAAGGCCGTCGTGGCCAACAGGTCGGCCATCGGTGAGCAGTACGTCGACCTGCAACCCGAGACCGACCAGGGCCCGTTCCTGGTCGACGGTTCGCAGATCGCGGAGGCCGACACCACCACACCCGTGCCGGTGGAACAGGTTCTCGCCAACACGAACACGCTGGTTCGGTCGGTACCGCTGGATACGTTGACGCGAGTCGTCAACGAGCTCGGTGTGGCGTTCGACGGAAAGGGCACGGATCTTGCGTCTCTCGTCGATTCGCTCGGGAACATCTCGGAGGCAGGCAACGAGGCGCTGCCGCAGACGCTCGCGCTGGTGCGCGACGCGGTGCCGGTGCTGAACACGCAGTCCGAGCAGTCGGATCTGATTCGGCAGTTCAGCACCAGCTTGGATGAGGTGACGGCTCAGTTGAAGTCCAGCGATCCGGACATCCGTCGCCTGATCGACACCGGCACAGCGGCGGGCGATCAGCTCGGTGGTCTCATCACCGATGCCGGTCCGGCTCTGACGACCGATATCAACAACCTGGCACTTGTTGCTGCGCAGGCCGAACCCCGGTACTTCGCGCTTCGTCCGTTCCTGACGTTCCTGCCTGCCCTCGGTGCCGGCATCTCCACCATCGTCCCGGACGACGGCACGATCCATCAGGGCCTGTTGCTCGAGACCAACAACCCACCGCCGTGCACCGTGGGCTACGAGGGCAGTCAGGCGATCCTCGACGAGGAGAAGCGGAAGAACCCGAACTTCGACGAGACTCGGGAGAACTACCCGCTCAACCTCGACGCGAACTGTGCGACACCGCAGGGCAGCGTGACGGGTGTTCGTAGCGCGAACCGAATCGTCTTCGCCGATCCGGACGTGCCGCAGCCGTGGGATCTCAATCCCAAGGTCGATCCCGAGAAGCTCAACCTCAACCCCATCGCCACCCAGTTGGCACCGCTCATCGGCGTCACGCCGAGGTAGCGGGATCGGTGGAACTGCTGCTCAGCACTGTCGTCGGGCCGAGAGTGGTTCGGCCGGATATTACCGAGTAGTAGGGTGGAAAGTGTGAACTCGAGCACCGAAGCCTCGGAGTCCCCAGCGACTCCGGGGCAGAACAAGACAGCGAAGATTCTGCTTGCGGTCGTGACCGTGATCGCCGTGGTTGCGCTCGCAGCGGCAGTGTTCTTCGGTTACGGCTGGGGCAAGGCGTTGTTCAGCCAGAAGCCCATGGCGGACACCCGCGACGCGGCTCTCACCGGCGCTCAGCAAGCGGCCGTCAACCTCAACACGGTCGACGCGGCCACCATCGATCAGTCGTTCGACAACATGAAGTCGTCCATCACCGGCGACCTGATGCTCAACGACCTCGAGCAGACGCGGTCGGGCATTACCGACCAGGTTCGTCAGTCCGGTGCCAAGAGTGAGGCAGAGGTTCTGCACGCAGCGATCACCGAGCTCAGTACCGACGAGAACACCGCCGAGGCGCTCGTTGTCATCGCGACGACGACCACCTGGCCCGATCGCGTCGAGCGGAGCAAGCTGACGATGCGATTGGCCATGGAAGAGATCGACGGGGTGTGGAAGACCAACAAGGTCGACCCGATCGGTTCACGGATCTCGCTGGACAACCCGAACACCAACCCCGTCATCCCGACGGAGCCTGGTGCTACCGACCCGAATGCGGCAGACCCGAATGCGGGCACCCCCAGCGCGGAAGCAACGCCGGCTCCACAGCCGGATTCCGGCGGTAACTGACGTTGCCCGGCAGTGTCGTTTCCGTCTGTAGTGCAGTGAGTTTCGAAGGAGTTCTGTAGTGCCTCCCCAGCGTCGCAAGATCGTTCCACCCACGACCACCAGCAAAGTCCGTCGCAAGGTCGCCGGAGCCGGGAAGTCGGCAGCGCCCGACGCGGATTCGAGCGCCGTGAAGGGTTCGGATGCAACCGACAGCGCTGCGCCCACCACACCCGCGCCCACCACACCGGCATCGAGCACACCGGCATCGAGCACGCCTGTCGCCGACGAGTCCTCCGCTGCGAAACCCTCGCTCGAGAAGTCCGGTACCGGCAAGGCAGACGCCGGTGAGACCGCTGTCGACGAGGCCGCAACCGACAAGCCCGCCGTCGACGACACCGCAACCGACACGTCGGCCGAAGGCAAGACCGCAACCGGCAAGGCCGACTCGGAGCCTGCTCTCACCAAAACCGGAGCGTCCGACGCGAATTCTGCGGATACCACGCAAAGCAGGTCGACTTCGGGAATCGGCTACAAGCACGTGTTTGTCGTCGCGGCCGTTGCCGTGGTGCTCGGTGCCTTCGCTGCTGTGGCGTCGTTCAAGCCATTCGCAACGATCGACAATGCAGCCTGGGTGGATTCTGCAGCCACTCAGGAAGTCACCTCTGCCGCGACCGATGCGCTGCAGACTCTCTACACGTACAAGGCCGAGACGATCGATGCCGATTTCGATGCCGCCCGTGCGGTCCTCAATCAGTCGATGCTCGACGAGTTCAACTCCACTGCCGACACCACCAAATCTGCTGTGGTGCAGACGATGACGGGAACCGAGGCCATGGTGACCGACATCGGTGTCTCGCGGTTGGAGGACGGCAGGGCCGAGTTGATCGCCAATGTGAACATCAGCGCCACACAGAACGGCGTTGCTTCGGGTAGTGCCGAGGGCCCGTTGACGGTCAACATGGAAAAGGTCGACGGCACCTGGAAGCTGTCGGCAATCGACGACCAGTAATACCGGGATTCGCTGGCCCCGCTTTTCGGATCAGCCCCATTCGACGCAGCAGAGCTGCGCGGATGGGGCTTTTTCGTGCGTCCGGCGCTCATCTGTCGCCGGTGCACGACGGGATTACCATCGCGATTGCGTCCTGGCTTGGGACGAGCCCTGGTTGTTCGGGACAACCATTTCGACGCTCGACAGCCAGGGATGGATCCGATGAATACGGAGCATGCTGGTCATGACTGACACAACTATCGAATTGTCCGTGCTGGAATCGAGGTCCGGTCGGTCGGGCTTCGCCGAGAACGTCAATCCCGAACTGTACCGATTGTTGTCGGCCCTGAATTTGGATCGCGAGTACGTGCGCGGCGACGGGACAGTCCTGTTGGACGCCTCCGGCCGGCGCTATCTGGACTTCGCGGGGGCGTACGGCGCACTGCCGTTCGGGCACGGACCTACGCCGATCTGGCAGGCGATCAATGATGTTCGGTGCAGTGGGGAACCAATTTTCGTGCAGCCCTCGGTATTGACGGCGGCAGGGCAACTGGCGGATCGGTTGGGGCGCATCGCACCTCACGGGTTGACGCGAACGACGTTCGTCAACAGCGGTACCGAGGCTACGGAGGTGGCGCTCAAGATCGCGCGGGCGCATACCGGACGGTTGGGCGTGTTGACCACCGGGAACAGTTTCCACGGCAAGACGCTCGGAGCACTGTCTGCGACCGGAAACGTCAAGTATCAGGCCGGGTTCGGCGCACCGGTCGAGGGTTTCGATCACATCGAGTTCGGTGATTCGGGCGCGCTCGACGCGGCCCTGTCGGCAGCGCCGGGCCATTACGCGGTGTTCCTGTTGGAGCCGATTCAGGGTGAGGGCGGAGTGGTGTGTCCGCCCGACGGTTATCTGCGGCGAGTGCGGGAGATCTGTGATCGGCACGGAGTGCTGATGGCGCTCGACGAGGTGCAGACGGGACTCGGCCGGACCGGCCGGATGTTCGCGTCGGAACACGAGGGGGTGGTGCCCGACATTCTGACCGTCGCGAAAGCGCTCGGTGGCGGGATCGTGCCGGTGGGTGCGGTGTTGTGTGCACCGAAGTTGGTGGACGAGAGCTTTGCGCTGCGCCACACGTCGACTTTTGCGGGCAACGCGTTGGCGGCTCGGGTGGGCATCGCGGTGATCGACGAGTTGACCCGGGACGACGGCGCAGTGGTGACGAACGCTGCCGTGCTCGGCCGGCAATTGTCGAAGGATTTGAATGCGTTGGCCGAGAAGTATCCGTCCGTGGTCACTGGTGTTCGTGGTCGCGGGCTCCTGCTCGGCCTCGAGCTCACCGCCGACGTGAACTTCGTGGGACGTCAGTCGCTACTGGGTTCGATTGCGCAGCAACACAACCTGACGGCGGTCATCTGTTCGTACCTGCTCGACGTCGAAGGAATCCGGGTGGCTCCGACTCTGTTCGGTAACAGGGTGATTCGGATCGAACCGCCGTTGACCGTGTCGGCGGTGCAGTGCTCGCGGCTGATTGCAGCACTGGACCGGGCGCTGGGTTACGCGGCGATGGGGGACATGGACGGATTGTTCGGGCACCTTCTCGGCCGTCCGACCGTCGGTACCCCACCGTCGCTCGCGGCGCTCCGCCCGGGCCGCATCCCCGATATCGCCGTTCGCCGTACCGATCGGCGGTTCGCGTTCATCGCGCACCCCTTGAATCTGGAGTTCTTCGCCGCCTTCGACCCGGCGCTCGACGTCTTCGATCACGGGGAGCGACAGGATCTGCTGGAGAGGTTCGCTGCATCGACATCCGAGCTCGACCCTGCCTCGTTCGTCATCGGCAGTGGCCGGGTCGTCGGGGGAGGGGACGCCACGGCACACGGCGACCTGATCGGGTTGCCCTACACCTCGGAACAATTGCTGCACTTGCCGACCGAGCAGGCGCTGCGCGTGGTGGGCGGCGCCGTCGAACTCGCGATCTCGCGCGGTGCGACGGTCGTCGGGTTGGGCGGCTATTCGTCGGTCATCACCGGTAATGGATTGGGCCTCGGCGCGACGTCGCGTCCGATCACCACCGGCAACACGTTCACCGCCGCAGCGAGTTTGCGGGCTGTTCGACGCGTGTGCCGGGAACGCGGAATCGACGTAGCGCAGGCCCGAGTGACGATTCTCGGTGCTGCCGGGGCCATCGGTCGGACCATCGGCAAGCAGTTGGCCGGCGAGGTCGGCAGTATCGCCCTGGTCGGTCGGCGGGGTGAGAGCACGGTCGTCGCGCCGAAGTTGTGGGCGGCCGCGCAGGAGATGGTGGCGAGTGCGACGGGCGGGTCCGGCACGGGGAATCTTGCCGTTGCTGCACACGAGATGAACGGCGAGATGGATGATCTGATCAAGTCGCGGCACCTCGAGTTCTTCACCGATCCCGTTGCTGCGGTGCAGGATTCGTTGATCGTTATCGCAGCAACATCGGCGCCGCATGCGTTGATCGATCCGACGGACCTGATGGAGGGTGCCATCGTCTGCGATGTTGCGCAGCCGCCGAACATCGGCCGAGACGTACGCGGTGAGCGGCCGGACGTGACGGTGTTCGACGGCGGCATCGTCAGGGTGCCGTCGGGTTCGGATTTCGGGTTGACCTACGGGTTGGCTCCGGGTCTGACGTATGCCTGCATGGCGGAGACGATGTTGATCGCCCTGTCGGGTGAGTTCGACCTCCGCAGCATCGGCACCACTCTCGACGGTGACAGCGTCGAACGGTTGGGTGAGCTGGCGGACGTCCATGGGTTCGCGCTCGCCGAAGCCACCCGGTGGCGCGAAGGTAGTCAGTAGTCGGCGGGGGCCGGAGTTCCCGGAAGTTCGGGAACTCCGGCCCCGTCCTTCTGTGTCGGCGTCGATCGTTTCGGGGTGGGATGGCCCCACCAGTTCGCGTTGCCCATGAGCGTGACGAGGGCGGGCACGAGCATCATGCGCACGATCGTGGCGTCGATGACCAGACCCACGATGATGCCGATGCCGACCAGGCGCATCATCGACAGTTCGGACAACGAGAAGAACGCGGTGACGCTGATGAGAAGCAGTGCAGCGGCCGTCACGATGCGTCCGGTGCGAGCGGCACCGATGCGGACCGCGTCACGAGTGGTGGCTCCGTTGTCGTAGGCCTCGACGATGCGCGAGAGCAGGAAGATCTCGTAATCGGTGGAGAGGCCGAACACCACGGCCATGATGAGGATGCTCATCGTGGACTGCAACGGTCCGGCTGTGACGCCGATCGGACCGGAACCGTGGCCGTCGTGAAAGATCCAGGTGAGGACTCCGAACGTGGCTGCCAGGGAGACCATCGCCATGGCAATGGCCTTGACGCTGAGCACGATCGAACGGAATGCCAGCGTCGTCATCGCGAAGGTGGCCAGAACCATGACGGCCAGCATCCACGGAATGGTGGCGTAGATCGCCTCGATGCCGTCCTCGCTCTGCGCGGTGCTGCCGCCCACTCTCAGCGTGGTTCCGGCGGGAGCGGGGATGGATCGAATGGCGTCGAGTGTCGCGAGGGCGGCGGGAGTGCGATCGGCCGAGGTCATGATGGCGTCGACGACGGTCAGATCGTCGACGGTGCCGGTGACGTAGGCCAGTGCGACGCCGTCCGTGCGGCCGAGGGCATCCGTGACTTCTGCGACCGCGGCAGGGCTCGGCGGGGCATCGGTGGCCGATTCGACGACGATGGTGACGCCGCTGTTGGCGAGCGTGAATTCGGTGAGCAATTTCTGGGTGGCCATCCGGGCGGGCGAGTCCGCGGGCAGGCCGGTGTGGTCGAGGTCGCCCAGAGTCAGGCCGGAGATGGGCGCGCTGAGCACGGCCAGGACACCGAGGATGGCACCGGCGACGAGCACGGGCCTGCGCATGACGCGGTCTGCGACGGTGCCCCAGAACTTCTGCGCCCGTGCCTCGCCGCGGTCGATCGCCCCCTTGCGCCAGCTCAGTGCGTCGATGCGCGGGCCGAGGAGGACGAGTGCGGCGGGGAGTGCGGTCAGCGAGATGGTCGCGGCAACGGCCACAGCGGCCATGCCGCCGAAACCCAGTGACCGGATCATCGCCTGCGGGAAGATGAGCATGCCGACGAACCCGCAGATCAACAACAGCGCCGAGAACGCCACGGTTCGGCCGGCGGTGGACATCGTGCGGCGCACCGCATCCACCGTTCCGCGACCTCCGCGCAGCTCCTCGCGAAACCGCGTGATCACGAACAGGCTGTAGTCGACGGCCATTCCGAGTCCGACCAGGGACGCGATGTTGGTCGCGAACACCGACACCTCGGAGACGCTGGTCAGTGCTCTCAGGATGGCCAGGGAGGCCAGCACGCTCAGTCCACCGATCACCAACGGAGTCACCGCGGCGACGACTCCGCCGAAAATGATCAGCAGCAAGACCAGCAGGATGGGAAAGGTGATGATCTCGGCACGCACCAGATCTGCTCGGGCCTGCTCGTTGTACGCGTCGACGACGGCCGAGAACCCACCGAACTGCACCGTCACACCGTCGATCGTCAACCTCTCACGCAGGTCCTGATAGGACTTGACGCGCCGGTCCTCGTCGCCGGTCAGAGTCAGCACCGCGAGGGCGGACTTCCCGTCCGACGATCGCAGCCCCGGTGCCACGGCGTCGGGCACCGTCCAATAGGTGACCGGATCGCGGGCGAGAACTCCCGCGTCGATTCCGGCCAGGCTCGCCGCCACCGCGTTCTCGATGTCGTCGACCGTCCGCCCATCCGTCGGGGTGTAGACCACTGCGACATCCGGAACGTCGCGGCCGAATCGGGATTCGACGAGAGCGTCGACTTTCGCCGACTCGCTCCCGGGGTCGCTGTATCCACCGAGACTGAGTTCGTCGACGACGCCCAGTCCCCAGGTGCCGGCGAGCAGAACTGTCGCGATCACGACGGCCAGGACCCAGCGCGCACGGGTGATCACGACATCTACGACGAAAGAACCCCTGGTCACGCCGGACTACCGAAGGCTCGACGCCTGCATCCGGCGTCGACCAGTACCACCGTGATCATGTTTGTCCCCCCGCGAGACGTGGTGTGAGAGCTGCGTGACAGGTTCGTGGCAGGCAGAAAAAGCTGTCGTGCGGAACACCCGATGGCATGACGACGCAACCCCCCGGTTGCGACAAAGGAAATACAATCAGAAGCCGCGGTCGATCGCCATAGCAGCGTCGGATTCCCTCGGACCTCTTGACGAAGGAAGGCGCAGGGGTCACTCTTGTCGTGAAGAAGCACCCCGTGGCGACCGACCGTTACCGGTTGTTCGTCACAGCTTTCCGTCGCCGCTGCTGATGTGGTGGGTTGCGACGACGAAGATCGACACGCTGTTGCCGACTCGGCGCGTGAACCGATCTCGGGTGCTACTTTTGATGCCCCCGTTGCGCTGTGCGCACATTTGGGGTACCTTTGGACGTTGCGCTGGCTGCCTCCTGTCCACCTCTCGATCGCTGTTACCCGAAAGCACGTTTTCGGGCCGCTGTGATGGGGATTCGGTCTGGTTGCGACCAGCCGAAATTCGCCCCACATATAGCAAACAGATACAGCGGCGGTCGCCATGTCGTGTCAGCTGACAGTTCCTGTCAGTCGGCGGAACGGCGCGACCCGCGTGAGGTGCTGGAAGGACGCATCTTGGCAGTCTCTAGCCAGACCAAGGCAGTTGTCGGAACACCGGGAGCCCCGAGGAGGGTTTCGTTCGCGAATATTCGCGAGCCGTTGGAGGTACCCGGTCTCCTCGATGTACAGACGGATTCGTTCGAATGGCTGGTAGGTGCGCAGAGTTGGCGTGACCGTGCCGCCGCCCGCGGAGACAGTGGTGTCTCCGGCGGACTCGAGGACATCCTGACCGAGCTCTCTCCGATCGAGGATTTCTCGGGCTCGATGTCGCTCTCCTTCTCCGACCCACGATTCGACGAGGTCAAGGCCTCGACCGATGAGTGCAAGGACAAGGACATGACGTATGCAGCTCCGCTGTTCGTCACGGCCGAGTTCATCAACAACAACACCGGTGAGATCAAGAGCCAGACGGTCTTCATGGGTGATTTCCCGATGATGACCGACAAGGGCACCTTCATCATCAACGGCACCGAGCGCGTCGTCGTTTCGCAGCTGGTGCGTTCTCCGGGCGTCTACTTCGATCATTCGATCGACAAGACCACCGAGAAGGATCTGCACAGCGTCAAGGTCATCCCCGGACGTGGTGCATGGCTCGAGTTCGACGTCGACAAGCGCGACACCGTGGGCGTCCGTATCGACCGCAAGCGTCGTCAGCCCGTCACGGTGCTGTTGAAGGCTCTGGGTTGGTCCACCGAGCAGATCACCGAGCGCTTCGGCTTCTCGGAGATCCTCATGGCCACGCTGGAGAAGGACAACACCGCAGGTACCGACGAGGCTCTCCTCGACATCTACCGCAAGCTGCGTCCGGGCGAGCCGCCGACCAAGGAGTCGGCGCAGACCCTGCTGGAGAACCTGTTCTTCAAGGACAAGCGCTACGACCTCGCTCGCGTGGGTCGCTACAAGATCAACAAGAAGCTCGGCCTCAACTCGGGTCAGCCGATCGTGGCGTCGACCCTCACCGAGGAAGACATCGTCGCGACCATCGAGTACCTGGTGCGCCTGCACGCAGGTGAGACCTCGATGACCGCACCCGACGGCGTCGAGGTTCCGGTCGAGGTCGACGACATCGACCACTTCGGCAACCGTCGTCTGCGTACCGTCGGCGAGCTGATCCAGAACCAGATCCGCGTGGGCCTGTCCCGCATGGAGCGCGTCGTGCGCGAACGTATGACGACTCAGGACGTCGAGGCGATCACGCCGCAGACCCTGATCAACATCCGTCCCGTCGTCGCTGCGATCAAGGAGTTCTTCGGAACCTCCCAGCTCTCGCAGTTCATGGACCAGAACAACCCGCTGTCGGGTCTGACGCACAAGCGTCGCCTGTCGGCACTGGGACCCGGCGGTCTCTCTCGTGAGCGCGCCGGCCTCGAGGTCCGCGACGTGCACCCTTCGCACTACGGCCGCATGTGCCCCATCGAGACCCCGGAAGGCCCGAACATCGGCCTGATCGGATCGCTCTCGGTGTACGCACGCGTCAACCCGTTCGGTTTCATCGAGACCCCGTACCGCAAGGTCGTCGACGGCAAGGTCACCGACGATGTCGACTACCTGACCGCCGACGAGGAGGATCGCCACACGCTCGCGCAGGCGAACTCCCCGGTCGACGATTCGGGTCACTTCATCGAGGACAAGATTCTCGTCCGCCGTAAGGGTGGAGAGGTCGAGTTCGTCTCGTCCGACGACATCGACTACATGGACGTCTCGCCTCGTCAGATGGTGTCCGTCGCTACCGCGATGATTCCGTTCCTCGAGCACGACGATGCCAACCGTGCCCTGATGGGCGCGAACATGCAGCGTCAGGCTGTCCCGCTGGTGCGCAGCGAGGCTCCGATCGTCGGTACCGGCATGGAGCTGCGTGCAGCTGTCGATGCCGGTGACGTCGTCATCACCGAGAAGACCGGTGTCGTCGAAGAGGTCTCCGCCGATTACGTCACGGTCATGGCCGACGACGGATCGCGCAAGACCTACCGGATGCGCAAGTTCGCGCGTTCCAACCAGGGCACCTGCGCCAACCAGCGTCCGATCGTGGACGAGGGCCAGCGCGTGGAGTCCGGCCAGGTCCTCGCCGACGGCCCCTGCACCGAGAACGGTGAGATGGCACTCGGCAAGAACCTGCTGCTGGCGATCATGCCGTGGGAGGGCCACAACTACGAGGACGCGATCATCCTGTCGCAGCGCCTCGTGGAAGAGGACGTTCTCACCTCGATCCACATCGAGGAGCACGAGATCGACGCTCGCGACACCAAGCTCGGTGCCGAAGAGATCACTCGCGACATCCCGAACGTCTCCGACGAGGTCCTCGCAGACCTCGACGAGCGCGGCATCATCCGTATCGGTGCCGAGGTTCGTGACGGTGACGTGCTGGTCGGAAAGGTCACGCCGAAGGGCGAGACCGAGCTGACCCCCGAAGAGCGCCTGCTGCGCGCCATCTTCGGTGAGAAGGCTCGCGAAGTTCGCGACACCTCGCTCAAGGTTCCGCACGGCGAGAACGGAAAGGTCATCGGCATCCGCGTCTTCTCACGCGACGACGACGACGATCTGCCTCCCGGCGTCAACGAGCTGGTCCGCGTCTACGTGGCTCAGAAGCGCAAGATCCAGGACGGCGACAAGCTCGCCGGCCGTCACGGCAACAAGGGCGTCATCGGCAAGATCCTCCCGCAGGAGGACATGCCGTTCCTGCCCGACGGCACCCCGATCGACATCATCCTCAACACCCACGGTGTTCCGCGTCGTATGAACATCGGTCAGGTGCTCGAAACCCACCTCGGTTGGATCGGCAAGACCGGGTGGAACGTGCAGATCGCCGCGGACGGCAGCAAGCCCGATTGGGCCGAACGCCTGCCCGAGGAGATGCTGGCGGCTCCGGCCGACAGCAACATCGCCACCCCGGTGTTCGACGGTGCCAAGGAGAATCAGCTCGCCGGCCTGCTGGAGAGCACGATTCCCAACCGCGACGGCGAGCAGATGGTCGGCTCCGACGGAAAGGCCACGTTGTTCGACGGCCGCTCCGGCGAGCCGTTCCCGTACCCGGTGTCGGTGGGCTACATGTACATCATCAAGCTGCACCACTTGGTCGACGACAAGATCCACGCTCGTTCGACCGGGCCGTACTCGATGATCACGCAGCAGCCCCTCGGTGGTAAGGCCCAGTTCGGTGGACAGCGCTTCGGTGAGATGGAGTGCTGGGCCATGCAGGCCTACGGTGCGGCGTACACGCTGCAGGAGCTTCTCACCATCAAGTCGGACGACGTTGTCGGCCGCGTGAAGGTGTACGAGGCGATCGTCAAGGGCGAGAACATCCCGGAGCCCGGTATCCCCGAGTCCTTCAAGGTGCTCCTCAAGGAGCTCCAGTCGCTGTGCCTCAACGTGGAGGTGCTGTCCTCGGACGGCGCTGCCATCACGATGGCCGACGGTGACGACGAGGACCTCGAGCGTGCCGCAGCCAACCTGGGAATCAATCTCTCCCGCAACGAAGCTGCCACGGTCGACGACCTAGCTCAGTAGTTCAGTGGTCTCCGGGCCTGCGTCACTGTAGGCCCGGAGGCGTTCTTCTCATTTGCTCTTCCAGCACAACACCCATAACGGGGAAAGGAAGTTACGTGCTCGACGTCAACTTCTTCGATGAACTTCGCATTGGCCTTGCCACTGCGGACGACATCCGTCAGTGGTCCTACGGCGAGGTCAAGAAGCCGGAGACCATCAACTACCGCACGCTCAAGCCCGAGAAGGACGGCCTCTTCTGCGAGAAGATCTTCGGCCCCACTCGGGACTGGGAGTGCTACTGCGGCAAGTACAAGCGCGTCCGCTTCAAGGGCATCATCTGTGAGCGTTGTGGCGTCGAGGTCACTCGCGCCAAGGTGCGTCGTGAGCGCATGGGCCACATCGAACTGGCCGCTCCGGTCACGCACATCTGGTACTTCAAGGGTGTGCCGTCGCGTCTGGGCTACCTGCTCGACCTGGCTCCGAAGGATCTCGAGAAGATCATCTACTTCGCTGCCTACGTCATCACCACGGTCGACGACGAGCTCCGTCACAACGAGCTCTCGACGCTCGAGGCCGAGATGGAGGTCGAGAAGAAGGCCGTCGCAGATCAGCGCGACGCCGATCTCGAGGCTCGTGCGCAGAAGCTCGAAGCCGACATCGCCGAGCTCGAAGCCGAGGGTGCCAAGTCCGACGTGCGCCGCAAGGTCAAGGACGGCGGCGAGCGCGAGATGCGTCAGCTCCGTGACCGCGCGCAGCGTGAGCTCGATCGTCTCGAAGAGATCTGGACCACGTTCACCAAGCTCGCACCCAAGCAGCTCATCGTCGACGAGCTCATCTACCGCGAGCTCATCGACCGGTACGGCGAGTACTTCACCGGTGCCATGGGTGCCGAGTCGATCCAGAAGCTCATGCAGAACTTCGACATCGACGCCGAGGCCGAGTCTCTTCGCGAGACCATCCGCAGTGGCAAGGGTCAGAAGAAGCTGCGCGCGCTCAAGCGTCTGAAGGTCGTCGCTGCGTTCCAGGCCGGCCGTAACTCGCCGATGGGCATGGTTCTCGACGCCGTCCCGGTCATCCCGCCGGAGCTTCGTCCGATGGTGCAGCTCGACGGTGGACGTTTCGCGACGTCCGACCTCAACGATCTGTACCGCCGCGTGATCAACCGCAACAACCGCCTCAAGCGTCTGATCGATCTCGGTGCCCCCGAGATCATCGTCAACAACGAGAAGCGGATGCTGCAGGAGTCGGTCGACGCCCTGTTCGACAACGGCCGTCGTGGACGTCCGGTCACCGGACCTGGCAACCGCCCGCTCAAGTCGCTGTCCGATCTGCTCAAGGGCAAGCAGGGTCGTTTCCGTCAGAACCTGCTCGGAAAGCGAGTCGACTACTCGGGCCGTTCGGTCATCGTGGTCGGCCCGCAGCTCAAGCTGCACCAGTGTGGTCTGCCGAAGCTGATGGCTCTCGAGCTGTTCAAGCCGTTCGTGATGAAGCGTCTGGTCGATCTCAACCACGCGCAGAACATCAAGTCGGCCAAGCGCATGGTCGAGCGTCAGCGTCCGCAGGTGTGGGATGTCCTCGAAGAGGTCATCGCCGAGCACCCCGTGCTGCTCAACCGTGCACCTACCCTGCACCGTCTGGGCATCCAGGCGTTCGAGCCGCAGCTGGTCGAGGGCAAGGCCATCCAGCTGCACCCGCTCGTGTGTGAGGCGTTCAACGCCGACTTCGACGGTGACCAGATGGCCGTCCACCTCCCGCTGTCCGCCGAGGCTCAGGCCGAGGCGCGCGTGCTGATGCTGTCCTCGAACAACATCCTCTCGCCTGCATCGGGTCGTCCGCTCGCCATGCCGCGTCTGGACATGGTGACGGGTCTGTACCACCTGACGCGTCTGGACGTCGGTGCTGTCGGCGAGCGTGCCGACGCCAAGACCGACACTGCCGAGTTCGGGGCGTACTCCTCCCCGGCCGAGGCTCAGATGGCGGTGGACCGTGGATCGTTGTCGGTGCAGTCGCAGATCCGCGTTCGTCTCACCACGCAGCGCCCGCCGCGTGACATCGAGAGCGAGCTGTTCCCCGACGGTTGGAATCGCGGCGACGCGTGGACCGCGGAGACCACTCTGGGACGCGTGATCTTCAACGAGCTGCTTCCGGCGGACTACCCGTTCGTCAACGAGCAGATGCCGAAGAAGCGTCAGTCGACCATCATCAACGATCTCGCCGAGCGTTACCCGATGATCGTCGTCGCGCAGACCGTCGACAAGCTCAAGGATGCGGGCTTCTACTGGGCCACGCGTTCGGGTGTCACCATCTCGATCTCCGACGTGCTCGTGCCGCCGGAGAAGCCGCAGATCATGGAGACCTTCGAGGCTCAGGCCGATCAGATCGAGAAGAAGTACCAGCGTGGCGCACTCGACAAGGTCGAGCGCAACTCCGCACTGGTCAAGATCTGGCAGGACGCGACCGAGCAGGTCGGTAAGGCCATGGAGGCGCACTTCCCCGACGACAACCCGATCCCGATGATCGTGAAGTCCGGCGCCGCCGGAAACATGACTCAGGTTCGCTCGCTCGCCGGTATGAAAGGCTTGGTGACCAACCCGAAGGGTGAGTTCATCCCGCGTCCGATCAAGTCTTCCTTCAAGGAAGGCCTGACGGTCCTCGAGTACTTCATCAACACGCACGGTGCTCGTAAGGGTCTGGCCGATACGGCGCTTCGTACCGCCGACTCGGGCTACCTGACGCGTCGTCTGGTCGACGTCTCGCAGGATGTCATCGTTCGGGAAACCGACTGTGGCACCGAGCGCGGCATCGTGACGACGATCGCCGAGAAGACGCCCGACGGCAAGATGATTCGCGACGCTCACGTCGAGACCAGCACGTACGCCCGCACGTTGGCGAACGACGCTGTCGACGAGAACGGCACGGTCATCGTCGCTCGCGGACACGATCTCGGTGACCCGGCCATCGACGCGCTGCTCGCTGCGGGCATCACCTCGGTCAAGGTTCGCTCGGTGCTCACCTGCACCACCGGCACCGGCGTCTGCGCCACCTGCTACGGCCGCTCGATGGCCACCGGCAAGCTGGTCGACATCGGTGAGGCCGTCGGTATCGTTGCCGCACAGTCCATCGGTGAGCCCGGTACTCAGCTGACCATGCGTACCTTCCACCAGGGTGGTGTCGCCGGAGATGACATCACCGGTGGTCTGCCTCGCGTGCAGGAGCTGTTCGAGGCACGTGTGCCGAAGGGCAAGGCTCCGATCGCGGACGTGTCGGGACGTATCCAGCTCGAGGACGGCGATCGTTTCTACAAGATCACCATCGTCCCGGACGACGGCGGCGAAGAGGTTGTCTACGACAAGCTCTCCAAGCGTCAGCGTCTGCGCGTGTTCAAGCACGACGACGGCACCGAGCGCCTGCTGGCGGACGGTGACCACGTCGAGGTCGGCCAGCAGCTGATGGAAGGTGCTGCCGATCCGCACGAGGTGTTGCGCGTGATGGGTCCCCGTCAGGTGCAGATCCACCTGGTCAACGAGGTCCAGGAGGTGTACCGGTCGCAGGGTGTGTCGATTCACGACAAGCACATCGAGACCATCGTGCGCCAGATGCTCCGTCGCGTGACGATCATCGACAGCGGCTCCACCGAATTCCTGCCCGGTTCACTGACCGAGCGCAGCGAGTTCGAGTCGAGCAACCGTCGCGTCGTCTCCGAGGGTGGCGAGCCCGCAGCCGGACGTCCGGTCCTGATGGGTATCACCAAGGCGTCGCTGGCCACCGATTCGTGGCTCTCGGCTGCGTCCTTCCAGGAGACCACTCGTGTGCTCACCGATGCGGCGATCAACACCCGCAGCGACAAGCTCATCGGTCTCAAGGAGAACGTCATCATCGGTAAGCTCATCCCGGCTGGTACCGGCATCAACCGGTACCGGAACATCACGGTGCAGCCGACCGAGGAGGCGCGTGCCGCGGCATACGCGGTGCCGTCGTACGACGATCAGTACTACAGCCCGGACGGCTTCGGCCAGGGAACCGGCGCTGCAGTGCCGCTCGACGACTACGGTTTCTCCAACGAATACCGCTAGAGCGACTCCGTCGCACAGCTGACAGAGCCCCGCATCGACTTCGGTCGATGCGGGGCTCTGTCGTTTCAGGAGAGCAGCGGTGAGTTTTGCTTGCCACTCGGGTCGGTAACGGTATGACTGAACAATCCAGCACCATCGCGAACATCGGCGTGGCCATGTTCACCGTCGCAGACCAGGACGCCGCTCTCGAGTTCTATTCACGCGTACTCGGCTTCGAGATTCGCGGAGATCTGCGCTTCGGACCCGAGGGCGAGAATCGTTGGTTGGAGGTGGCACCGCCCGGTTCGACGGCGCGTCTGGCCCTCAATCCGCCGATGGGGGGCACGCCCGGTGGCGGGTCCATCGGCGTCGAGACTGCCGATGTCGCCGCCGAGCACAAGCGGCTCAGCGCTCTCGGCGGCGTCGATCTCGACGATTTCATGGAGGAGGTGGACGGCGTGCCGCCGATGTTCGCCCTTCGCGATCCCGACGGTAACTCGATCTGGGTCGTGCAGGCCTGACGGATCAGCCGGGATGTTTCTGATCGACGACGGCGAAGGTGGTGCGTCGATTGTGGTCCAGCCGCCCACCTGGACACGAGGAGGTCGTTCATCCGTGGTGACAGACGGCCTCGAGGTCGATGCCGTTGAGGTCGCGCACGAATGATCCGTAGTACGTCGCGTGGTACTCCGGCTGTAGTCCCGGTGGCCGGAGCTCGATCGCTCCTGCTGCCAGGGCCGCGGCGTGGAATGCATCGACCGTGGCTCGGTCCTGTGCGCTGAACGCGAGATGGGTGTGCGGTCCGATAGCCGACCCCGGTGCGTCGACGATCCAGAAGAAGGGCTTCACCTGAGCCCAACCGAATGCGATCATGGCGAGCTGGTTCGCCTCGGGAGTGTGCGGTACCCGCATGATCTCGGTGATCCCGAGCGGTTTCAGTGCAGCACCGTAGAACTCGGCGCTGGCGGCGAGATCGGCTACGCCGATGTTGAGGTGGTCGATTTGGGATCCGGTGCGGTCGGTGTTGGTCATGCGTTCGAGTTTTGCCGAGATCGCGGACGAGTTCGGTCCTGAATCGGATGGATCGGTCGTGTTTACCTCGGTGTCGAATCGATGACGGTCGGAGTTTGCCCGGGCACGACAGTCTCGAACAATGGTGAGACGGGGTAACGAGATACGGATCGGGCGAGACATCTCTCTACGGGCGGGGGCCACGCGCCGACAGTTTTTGACGTGGAGTGCGTTGGTCGGGGCGCTGGCGTTCACTCCCGAACTCGCGGGCGCGACGGCACACGCGCAATCAGTTGTGACCCCCGACTACCCGTTCCGACTCGGGGTTGCCTCGGGTGATCCGCTGCCAGATTCGGTGGTGCTGTGGACGCGGCTCGCCACCGATCCTTTTGCGCCCCTGGGCGGAATGATCCCTGGCGTGGTGCCCGTACGGTGGCAGATCGCAGCGGACGAGAGATTCGCGAACATCACCCGCGAGGGGATCGAGCTCGGCACCGAGCTCGACGGCTGGTCGATTCACGTCGACGTTCGCGGTCTCGATTCCGCTCGCGAGTACTTCTATCGGTTCCTCGTCGGACCGCACGCCAGTCCGGTGGGGCGCACCAAGACTGCGCCGGCGGTGGGGCAGCCGCTCTCGAGGCTCGATTTCGCCTGGGCGTCGTGCCAGAAATGGGAGGACGGCTACTTCGGCGCGTACCAGGACCTGGCGGCGTCGAACCCGGACGTGGTGTTTTTTCTGGGCGACTACATCTACGAGTACGCGATCAAGGACCAGGGCGCGCGTCAGGGAGAGCCGCGCACCGAGTCGGCGGCACGAGAGACCATGGTGCTCTCCGATTACCGCGATCGGTACGCCCTGTACAAAGCCGACGAGAATCTGGCTGCTGCGCATGCGTCGGCGCCGTTCGTCTCGACGTTCGACGACCACGAGGTGGACAACAACTGGGCCTCGCAGATCAGCCAAGACAACGATGATCCGCGAGAGTTCCTGCTACGCAGAGCCGATGCGTTCAAGGCGTGGTGGGAGAACACTCCGGTTCGTGCGAATCTGAAGCCCGTCGGCCCGGACATGAAGGTCTACCGCCGGTTCACCTTCGGCGACCTGGTGGACTTCTCGGTGCTGGACACGCGGCAGTACCGCAGCGACCAGGCGCACGGGGACGGCGAGCATGCGCAGGACGCCGAGACTGCCGACCCGTCGCGCACTATTACCGGTGCGGCACAGGAACAGTGGATTCTGGATGGCTTCGCATCACCGTCGACCTGGAACTTTCTGGCGCACCAGACGGTCATCTCCGATCTGGCGCGGGGAATCGGCAGTGAACGCAAGGTCGGTATGGATCCGTGGAGCGGGTACGAGGCCTCACGTCACCGAATCCTCGACGGTGCCCGGGATCGCGGTACGAAGAACGTCGCGTCCATCGTCGGCGATATCCACCGCACGATCGTCTCGGAATTGCGTCGCGACTACCAGGATGGGGTCTCACCGGTACAGGGCGTGGAGATCGCGACCACGTCCATCGCGTCGGGCAAGGACGGTGCCGATGTGGACTCCGCCGGTGCGGCGATCGCCGAGGCCTCGCCGCACGTCAAGTACGGCAACGCCCGGCGCGGCTATCTCCGTAGCACGCTGACGAACACCGAATGGCATTCGGAGGTCCGGGTTCTCGATGCGGTGTCGACGCCCGGCAAGGCGGTCCGCACCGCCGCAACCGTCACCGTCCCCGAAGGCCGTCCCGAGATTCAGTTGGGTTGATGCCGATGGTCACTGACGAATGGCGAACATCGGCATCGCCAGACCGAGCAGCATCACGGTGAACAGGAACCATGCCGCGCCCTGCCAGACCGGCCACGTGCCACCGGCGCGATAGGACCTGTAGCCCAACGCCAGAGCACCGATGCCGCCGAGGAAGCACACCGCAGGGACCGATGCGGCCAACAGGGGATTGCTGCGGTCGACGGCGAGGAACACCGCGGTCAGCGTCGCGGCCACCGCCACCATGCCCGCGCAGTATCCCGCCGCTCTGCGGATGGCAACAGGGTCATTCCAGCGCTTTTCGACGTCGCGGTCGGCAATTGTGCGTTCGGTCGGATCGTCGTCGTTCATACCTGTGGGCTACCCGTTCGGTGCGGGTCTACCCACGTCGGACGGTCAGCGCCCGTCGGAGATGATCTGCGCGACGTTGCGTTCGGCGAGCGCGGTGATGGTCAGTGACGGGTTGGCTGCTCCCGTGCTGCCGGGGATCAGCGCACCGTCGACGACGTAGAGCCCGGGGTGGCCCTTGACTCGGCCGTACCCGTCGGTGACGTCGCCGAGTACCGCGCCGCCGAGTGGGTGGGCGGTGAAGGTGTCGTCGACATCGCGGGTGAAGGGCTCGGCCGCGACGAGGGTTCCGCCGGCCTGAGCCATCCGATTCTGTACGGCGCGTAGGGATTCGACGGTGTCGCGACTGCCGCCCTTGGGCCAGTTCAGGGTCAAACGGTCGGTGGCAGAATCGAATCCGAAATTACCGCGCAGCGGGTCGATGGTCATACCGAGCGAGCCGATGAAGCCGAGATTGACCGGAACGCCTGGGACGTACCAGTTCTCGACGGTCAGCGGCAGGCCGGTGTCGTCGACGATGCGGGAGGCGCACGGCGCTCCCTGCGGTCCGGCGGACATCGGGCCGAGCGATCGTGTCATCGAGGCGTCGCCGTTGGTGCCCCAGCCGGTGCCGACGAATTCGTTCAGGTTCCCCAGCGCTCCGGTGGTGCGGGCGCGCATCAGCAGTTCGGTGGTGCCGATGGATCCGGCTCCGAGGACGAGGGTGTCGCAGGTGATGGTGCGAGTTTCGAGAACGTTGCCGAAGGGGTCGAGGCGTTCGATCTCGACGCGGTAGCGGCCGCCCGATTCGGTTCCGATCGCTGCGACGCGGTGGCTGTGGCACACGGTTGCGCGGCCGGTGGCCTCGGCCTGGGGGATGTAGTTCTGCGTCAGGTCGTGCTTGGCGCCGTTGGAATTGCCGAAGGTGCTTGCGCCGACGGTGGCGGACGGGCGGGATCGGCCTGCGAGCTCGTCACGGACGATGTTCCAGTTCCAGTTGCCGTCGACGGCCTCGGGGGTGAAGCCGGCTCGGCGAGCGTGGTCGTCCCAGGTTCGCGAATGCGCGAAGTTGGGGCTGTTGTAGATGTCCTCGGGCATCGCCGACGGCCGGAGCATGGACCGCGCCTTGGGGTACCAGGTGGCGGCCATCTCGTCGTAGTTCAGGCGTCCGCCGAAGGAGAGGTCGAAGAACTTCTTGTCCGGGGCGATCGTCACGCCGGTGTAGACGATCGAGCCGCCGCCGACGGCGGCCCCGCGCCAGACGGAGAGGTTCTCGAAGCGGGTGGTGTCGAGCACGCCGTCGAACACGTCGACGGGACCCACGGGCATTCCGGTGATGTTGGTGAACGAACTCTGCTGCCACAGTCCGCGTCCGTCGGCGGTCATGTCTGCGGTGAAGATTTCTCGCCACGGGTCGCGGGGCCAGCGCAGTCCACGCTCGAGTACGGTCACCTGGCTGCCCGCCTGTGCCAGGCGCAGCGCCGCGGCGCTGGCACCGAATCCGGAGCCGATGACGATGACGGGGGAGTGGTCTGCTGGGCGCGGTGGGTCGGCGAACAGTTCGGGAACCAGTGACCGAATTCGTTCGGCACCGATGGGCAGTGCGCCTGCGGTGGCCGAACCCGGCATGCCGGCAGAGCTCAGCACGGGAGCGGCGGCAGCGCCGAGCATTCCGGCAGCGGCCAGCCTGAGCAGTTGCCTTCGGTTCACGAAAAGTCCCCCTACTTGACTCACGGACAGCGTTGTCGATTGTGTCGTGTTTGTGACGAGAAAGCCAACGGTTCGGTCGGAATTGAGGATGCTTCCCAGCCGGGCCTCAGGTTTGCCTGTCAGACTTCGCTCATGGTGTGGGCATCGGTGGCCGTGTTGCTGCTCGTCGCAGCGGTGACCGGCATAGTTGCGCATTTTCTCGACGCCCGATCACAGCCGATGCTCGTCGCAGCCGCGTTGGCACATGTCCTCATGCTCGCCGCTGTGCCCGGCACGGCCGCGGCCGGTATCGCGTTCGGGGGTTGGGGTGTGGCGGTCGGTCTGCTGGTGTCGGCAGGCGCCGTGGCGACACAAGTGCCGCTGCATCGGGGGCGGCTGCATCGGGCTCGCGCCGAAACCGATCTCGAGGGCTCGACGTTGACGGTGTTGCACGCCAATATCTGGCTGGGCCATGCCGATCTGGATGCCCTTGTTGCGCTCGTGGACACACATCGACCGGATGTGTTGACGCTCGTGGAGCTGACGCCCGAGGCCGACGCGCAACTCCGCCCGAGGCTGTCCGAGCTGTTGCCGTACGTGCATGTCAGCGCTGCTGCGGGCGGCGAGGGCACCGGAATCTACAGCCGTTGTCCGCTCGTCGACCAGCAGCGCCACGACGGCTTCGTCACCGAGCTGCTCTCTGCTCGGGTGCAGATGCCGGGCCGTCCGCTGGTGTTCGCGGTGCACCCGGTGCCGCCGTGGCCGCGCGAGCCGTCGGAGTGGGTTCGTGAACTGGGTCTGTTGCGGCAACTGCTGGCGAAGATTCCCGTCGACGACGGCCCGGTGGTGGTGGCGGGCGACTTCAACGCAACGCATGATCATCGGCGATACCGTGACCTGCAGGACGGCCGGTTCGTCGATGCCGCGGTGGCGGCCGGGGCCGGGATGCTCAGGACGTACCCGGCGCACACCTGGTATCCGCCCGTCATTGCCATCGACCATGTTCTGGTGGCCGACCTGCAGGTCAGGTCCGTCGACGTGGTGACGATTCCCGGCTCGGACCACCGCGGCATTCTGGCTCGGTTGGCTTTCGGTCCCGAACTAGGACTGCGCGGGTAATTGCTGCAGCGACCACTGGTTGCCATCGGGGTCGGCGAAGTACACGAAGGTGCCCCAGCCCTCGTCCTTGGGTGGTTCGACGGTCAGGCCCACGGCGGTGAGGTGCTCGTAGGCATCCTGGGCGCTGTCGACGACCATCAGGGTTCCGGCTCCCTTGCCCGGCTCTGCCTCGGTGATGCCTTCGCCGATGACGATGGAGCAGGCCGAACCCGGGGGAGTGAGCTGGACGTATCGGATGCCGTCCCAGGGGCGCGCGTCGTGGTCGGCGTTGAATCCGATCGAGGTGTAGAAGTCCTTGGCGCGGTCGACATCGGTGACGGCGAGGGTGACGAGTTCGATCTTCATGGTGAGGTTCATGGACACAGACTGACGGCAATTGCGGACATATTCGGTCCGCTATAACGACTCGTCGAAGAACTTTCCGATAATTTTTCGTCCTTCCTCGGCAACGCGGGCGAGGAACTCTGCGTCCGGTGCCGTTCCCGCCGGCATGTGGGCCTCGAGCATCGATTGTTCTGCCGGGGTGAGCTCGACGTGGAACTGCAGTCCGAGGCCGCTGCCGAACCGAAACGCCTGATTGCGGTAGAGGTTGGAGCTGGCCAGCAGTTCCGCGCCCGCGGGCAGATCGAAGGTATCGGTGTGCCAGTGCACCACCGGCTCTGCCGCATCCCCGAGTAACGACACACCGGCCGCGGTCGCGCCGACTTCTCCGGATCCCAGCTCCGCTACAGGTCCCGGGTACACCGCGCAGCCCTGTGAGGCTGCCAGCAGTTGCGCGCCCAAGCAGACCCCGAGCACCGGAATCTCACGTCGCAGACATTCGGCGATCAGTTCGCGTTCTGCTCGTACGTGCGGGTGAGCGAGGTCGCCCCACGCATTCATCGGCCCACCCATCACGATCAACCCGGAGATGTCCTCGGCCGTGGGTAGCGGGTCGCCGCCACTCATGCTGGCTACCGAGTGCTCGATTCCGCGCTCGATCATGACGGTCCCGATCAGTGCCGGACCCTCGATGTCGACATGTGTGATCACCCACCAACTCATGACGAGAAATATGCCCGACGCCCCGTCGGTTGTGCCAGCTGTGTTGATTTCCTTGCTGGACCGATCTCGCACTCGAACGGGTTTCGACGACGCCTCTGCGCTGCGCCATACCGTCGAACGGGCGGTACACGCCGAGCAGATCGGGATGCATCGATTCTGGGTGGCCGAGCATCACGGGGTGCCCGGCATCGCATCGGGTGCACCGGCAGTATTGGCCGCGGCGGTGGCCTCGCGGACCTCGCGTATCCGCGTCGGCTCCGGGGGAGTGATGCTGCCCAATCATCAGCCGCTGGTGGTGGCCGAGCAGTTCCTGATGTTGGAGTCGCTGTTTCCCGGCCGAATCGATCTGGGGGTCGGTCGCTCGCTGGGTTTCACCGAACCGGTGCGCGCAGCTCTGCGTCGAGATCGCGAAGCCCCTGACAGTTTCGAGGCCGATATCGCCGAACTGCGTTCGTATCTGGACGGTGCGGCACCGGTGACGGCTCGGCCGGCCGCCGCGCCTCCGGCGATGTTCGTACTCGCGACGGGTTCCGGCCTCGAGGTGGCTGCCCGCGCCGGCCTTCCGGTCGTCCTCGGCGGCCCTGTCCTGCAGCAGGACGATCCGTCCGCGCTGTATCGCAAGCACTTTCGGCCGTCGACGGTCAATCCTGAACCCTGCGTGATCGTCTCGCTCGACGTGATGATCGCAGCCGACGCGGCCGAGGCGCGCAGGCTCGCGATTCCCGAAGCGTGGGCGATGGCCAGATCGCGGCGCGAGGGCGAATTTCCGGCGCTGGAATCGGTGGCGGACATCGAGGCCTCCCCGTGGACGCCGCAGACGCGCGACCGAATCGAGGCCTCGTTGGCGTCGACGATTCTCGGCACTGCGACTCAGGTTCGTTCCCGGCTCGAGGAATTGGTCGAGCGCACCGGCGCGAACGAGATCATGGCGTCGACATCGACGTACGACCGCAGCGAGTTGTTCGATGCGGACGCCGCGCTCTCTCAACTGGTCGGCGCGGCCGGTTGAATCGGTGCTGTTGCCGCCAGCGCGGCGACCAGATCGCGTTGAATGTCGGTGACCGGCTCGGTGGCGTCGACCACCGCTGATACCGGTAGTCGCAGTCGGCGGTCGGCCTCGGTGCGGAACACCAATCCGGTCTTCGGGGTGCTGTCTGCTGTGCTGGAGTACAGGATCGACCAGCACTGCGGGTTCTTGAGCAGTTCGGCGCTGGCCGTGTGATCCGACGCGACGGGTGGCCCGAAGGTCAGCGGTAGGCCGCTGCGTTTCATCTCGCGCTCGATCACCCGGTGCAGCAGGATCTGTTCGCTGCGTTTGGGAAGCAGCAGGGGGTATTCGGCGAGCTGGCTCAGGCTGGGGTTGTCTGTGTCGGCCAGGGGATGTCCCTCGGGGAGAACGACGACGAGGTCCTCGGTCCACAGTTCGGTCACGTGCAACCCCGACCGTTCGACGCTGCCGCGGATGAGGGCCACTTGGCAGTCCCCTGACGTCACTGCTTCGATCTGTTCTGCGAATCGTTTCAGGACGAAGTCGATCTCGGCCTCGGGATGGCGTTCGCGTACCGAGACGATGGCGGCGATGGCATTGGCAGCGAAGGTCATGTTCCCGGTCAGGCGTAGTTGGTGTCGGCGTCGCGTCGTCAACGCCAGGGCGGATTGTTCGAGTTCCACCATGTGCCGAGCGATGGAGACCAATTGCGCTCCGACGACGGTCAATCGGACGGTCCTCGAGGTTCGTTCGAACAGGGGCTCGCCGATCTCCCTTTCCAGTTTCGCGATCTGCAGGCTGATTGCCGATTGCGAAACGTAGCAGCGTTCTGCCGCCCGGGAGAAGTTCAGTTCCTCCCCGACGGCAAGGAAGTACTTGAGCTGTCGTAGTTCCATCTGCGGCCCCTTCCATGAGCTCTACTCATAGATGCTATTTCAATTTCCGCGTTGATAGAGCGCCGGGTTCGGAGTTCCATGGAGTTGGTTCTTCGTATGGGAAAGGACTTGGGCTAGGAAAGGAAAGTGCAGTGCAAACGTACGACGTCGTCATCGTGGGATCGGGATTCGGAGCTTTGGCCGCCGCCAAGTCTCTGGGCAAGGCCGGTGTGACGTTCTCGCTGATCTCCAGCACCACCGAACACCTCTTCCAACCCCTGCTCTACCAGGCCGCCACCGGGATGCTCTCGACGGGCGAGATCGCTCCTCCGATTCGCCGCATCCTCGCGCAGTACGACTCCGCCGACGTCCGTCTGGGACGTGTCGTCGATGTGGACCCCGAAGCTCACCAGGTCACGTACATCGGTGCCGGCCAGAGCCACACCATCGGCTTCGGTCGCCTCATCGTCGCAACCGGTGCCACGCAGGCGTACTTCGGCCGCGACGAGTTCAAGGACCGCACGTACGCGCTCAAGACGGTGGACGACGCGATCGCACTGCGTGAGCAGATTCTGAGCTGCTACGAAACCGCGCACACGACCACCGATCCCGATCTCCGCACAGAGCTGCTCAGCTTCGTCGTGGTCGGAGCAGGCGCGACGGGCGTCGAGCTCGCAGGCCAGATCCGGGATCTCGCGCACCGCTACTTCGCCGGATCGTTCCCCGATATCGACCCGGATGACGTCACCGTCACCCTCGTCGACGGTGTCGACGAGGTGCTGCCCGCATTCGGCGGAAAACTCAGCGCGTACGCCCGCACGAAGCTCGAGAAGTCGGGCGTCGATGTCGTCACCGGGGCGATGGTCACCGATATCGCCGACGACGTCGTCACCGTGCAGGACGTCGAGACCAAGGCTGTGCGAACCTATCCGGCCAAGACGGTCATCTGGTCGGCAGGCGTTCAGGCCAGTGATCTGGCGGCCACGGTCGCCGAGCGCACCGGCTGCGAGACCGACCGTGCCGGACGCCTTCTCGTGCACGACGACCTGACGGTCGGCTCGGCGAAGGACATCTTCGCGATCGGCGATGTGACCTCGTTGCACAAGTTGCCCGGCCAGTCGCCGGTCGCGATGCAGCAGGGTCGCCACGTGGCCAAGATGATCATCGGAAAGGTCGACGCGGGAACCGCGTTCGAGTACACCGACAAGGGCAGTATGTCGATCGTCGGCCGGTTCAGTGCCGTGGCACGATTGTTCGGCAAGGTCGATATGTCTGGACCGATCGCCTGGCTCATGTGGCTCGCCGTACACCTGATGTACCTCGTCGGATTCCGCAATCGCTATGTGGCGGTGGTGTCCTGGATGACCTCGTACATCGGTGACAAGCGTCCGCACTTCCAGTACACCGACAAGTCGGCGTCGATGGAGGATCCGGCAGTTACGGCATCCGATGAAGACGAGCGCAGAGCGGCCTAGCTGCTTACCAGGCCGTTGCGGTAGGCCCAGATCACCACGTGCACTCGGGTATTGACGTCGAGTTTGCGGCAGATGTTGCCGATGTGGGTCTTCACCGTGCTCTGTTCGAGATGGAGGGATCGGGCAATCTCGCTGTTGCCGAGTCCCTGGGCCAACAGCTGCACCACCTCCATCTCGCGCGCGCTCAGATCATGCTGCGGTGGCGTCGAACTCGGGGCGCGGGTGCCGCGGCGAGCGAACTCGCTCATCAACCGCGGCGTCAGTCGTGGTGAGAGCGCAGCCCCACCGCCTGCCACGGTCACCACGGCCGCGGCCAATTCCTCCGGGTCGGTGTCCTTGAGCAGGAATCCGGACGCACCGATATCGAGAGCTGCGAACACGTATTCGTCGAGGTCGAACGTGGTGACGACGATGACGCGTACGCCGTCGAAGCGAGCGAGTATCTCGCGGGTCGCAGTGAGCCCGTCGCCGTTAGGCATCCTGATGTCCATCAGCACCACGTCGGGTCGCAGTGCCGATACCTGTTGAACAGCATGCGTTCCCGAGTGTGCGTGCCCGAGCACCTCGATGTCGGGACTGCCGGCGAGGAACAGCTCGAACCCCTGCCGCACGACGGGTTGGTCGTCGGCAATGAGGACGGTGATCATGCCGACGCCTCGCGCAGCTGAGAGATCTTGCCGCCGATGGGTAGCCGAGCGTGCACGGTCCAGGTCGATTCATCGGCAGACAATGCGGCGTCGAGGGTTCCGCCGAGCAGGGCAGCACGCTCCCGCATTCCTGGGATGCCGAACCCCTGTCCCGGAGAATCGGATTGGACGGAGCTGCCTGTTTCGACAGTGTTGGCGACTGTCACCTCGATGGTCGAGGAAAATTCCGTGACCTGAACGCGTACCGCGCATCTCGGTGCGTGGCGGCGGGCATTGGACAGCGCTTCCTGAACGACGCGGTAGCACGTCAATTGCACCGCACTGTCGATCTCGGCTGTCTGTCCGGTGATGTCGATGTCGATGGAGGCGAACGAGATCGCAGACTGTTCGATCAACTCGGGGATATCGGAGATCATCGGCTGCGGAGCGCTGTCGACCAGGTTGCCCGGGCGCAGGATGCCGACGATCTGACGCAGGCTGTCGAGGGTGCGCTGGCCGTGTCCGATTGCACCGGTGAGCAGTTCGCGGGCCTGATCGGGATCCGTCGCGATGAGCGTCTTCGATGCCTTGGCCGAAATGAGCATGCCGGTCAGGTGATGGGCGGCGACATCGTGCAGTTCGCGGGCCATGGTGCGGCGTTCGTTGTGGACAGCGGCGTCCAGTCGTTCTCGGTGTTCCGATTCCGCACGGTCCAGTGCCGCTTCGCTCTCGAGTTCCTGGGCCCGGTTCCGGGCGATGTACTTGCCGAGTGCGACGAGGACCGTGTAGTTGATGGCGAGGTTCGCCACCTGCTCGGCGACGACACCGATAGTGCCTCCGGGGCCGGCCGCCGCATCAGGGAAGGACAGGCGAGTGTCGACGCTGACGAGGATTTCGAGGGTCAACCCGAGGGCGATAGGGGCGAACAGCCGCACACCGGTCACTCGAATCGCCAAGGCCGCGATGGCGAACCAGTACAGCGGGGTGAACCCCAGAGTGCGGTCCGGGAGAACGAGAATCAGCGCCACGCTGATGGCCACCACTGTCAGATACGACGAGACGGGAAATCTCCTACGCACACACGTCACCGCGGTCATCGCCAACAGGGCAGCGATACTCGCGGCGACGAGCAGTGGGTTGCCGAGCAGTTCGTCGCGCGTATCACCGACCATGCCCGTGGAAAGTTGGAATCCGGCGTAGACGAGGGTGGCGAGCAACATCTCGATCGGAAGCACCACGGGGTTGCGTGGCCGCCAGGCGGGACGAAACGTGCTCCACCAACGCGTACCACCGAGTGTCACAGCCGACTCCGTTCTCCTGCCGCGTCTTGGGAACCCGTCTTCTTCGATCCCAGCACCCACAGCGGTCCGGTCACGAACCAGAAGAACGTGATGACTCCGAGCGGTGTTATCACGGTCTTCAACGCTGCTGCCTGCTCCGAGTCTGCCACGGTGTACGCGAGTCCGTAGGTGATCACCAGCGCGATCGCGGCGGCGCACAGCCATTTCACGAATCCGCGGATCTCGTTGCGATAGGCCTGTGGACTGGCTTTGGGAGGCTTGACCGGCGCCGGTCCGCCTGCGAACCGGTGGGCGAAGCGGACGTCGAGCCATGCCACCGTGGAGTGCGCGAACACCACGGTCCAGCCGAGGTAGATCCCGGCGAGGCGGTGCGCGAATTCGACCTCGCCGCCTCTGTGTAGATCGAGAGCCACTGCGGCCACGAGGATGATGTCGAGGACCGGGAGCAATGCCAGCGTGATGGTGCTGGCACGTCGCATCCGCGCCACGTAGCGCAGGCACAGTCCGCCGATCACCAGCACCCAGAAGCCGATCTCGCAGACTGCGATCGTGAGCAGAATCGGATTGTTCATGGGGTCCATGTCACCGCAGTCGATGCCTCACGAGATACCCCGGGCGTGGCGTCGTAGCTGGTGGTTCGGTAGAAGGTACGACGCCGGGCTCCACCGAAAGTCGTAGCGCTCCATGTCGGGCGATCGGCGGGTTAGGCTCGTCGACGTGATCCACCGCAGTCTTTTCGGGCACAGGGTTGCCGCGCGTCAGCCGAAGATCTTCTGGCTCTTTCTCGCTGTTGCAATCGTCGCGACGGGCGTGATCGTCGTGGAGTCGCGTGCACCCGACGCGGCCGAGGTCGCGCTTCCCGAAACGCCCGGGACGAGTGCGTTCAGTGCGGTGTCCGACGATCGGAGCGATCCACCAACGGAAATTCCCGGGTGTGCAACAGTTCTCGCTCCCGACAATTCCGCAGTAGCTTTCGTGGTCGATGAAGGCAGTTACGACGATCCTCGCTATCCGTGGTTGTCCGGGCGTAAGGCAACTGCTCTGTCCGACGCACTTGCGTCCGCATTGCCGAACGACACAACCATCGAGTTCGCTGCGCCGGGCAGCGCCCTGTTTCTTACCGAATCGGCACTTCGTTTCGGTCCCGTTCAAGGTCCCTCGCGCAGTAGTTCGGTGGACGACCCGTCGTTCTTCGCGAGCTCGAATGCGGCCGGACTGCTGATCCGCAACGGCCGGGGCGTCGACCTGAATGTGTCGCTCTCCCAATCGAAGCGCGGTGTACCGTCCTGCATCGGTGGGAATCTCGATCGCAGACAGGTGTTGGCCGACGGTACGGTCGTCGACACCAAGGAGTCCACCGGCGACGTCGACGGTAGAACTGCGGTGATCAGGACGGTATCCGCGTACGCACCGGACGGAACGACTCTGTCCGTCAACGCAAGTCAATTCGTGTCCTCGGACGAAGTGATGTCGATGGAAGACCTGGTGACTGTTGCCTCGTCGAGCGACCTGCGCATCGACGCACCCATACCGCCCGGCACTCGCCCGGCACCTCAGCCCTGCAGCGGTACTGGCACCGCTCAGGATGGACCCGCTGTCACGTGGTCCGAGGCCGACCGTATCGGTCGGGCATTGGAACATGCTCGTATCCGCGCATTGCGGGCCGTCATCGCATTCGAGCAACCGCTGACGCCGATGCAACGAGGTTCGTTCACCGACGACACGTTGTGCACGTCCGGAACGATCATGACGCCGGGTTCGGAAGGGGTTCTGAGCGTCTCGATCACAGGAGGGCAGCCGCTTCCGGAGATTCCCGACCGGTACGATCCGGCCGCTGATCGCTCTGTCGATGTGGTCCGCTTGCCGGACGGATCGATCTCGGAGCGCTCGAAGCGCGGGGCTCGGACCGTCACTGTCACCCGGCCTTCGGGCACTCGTGTTCGGATCTCGTCGACGTCCGCGGGTGATCTCATCACCATCGGCAATCTCGAGTCCATCGCGACAGCACCGGGTTTGGACCTGTGAGCATTCGGTGGCCGGTCTGGGCCGCGGGAGCTGTGGCACTGGTGACCGTCTTTGCTGCGGTGATCGTCGTCGCGCAGGATGACCCTGTGCCTGCGGTTGCGACTGCGCCGAACGCGGCGACCACGGCGACCACGGCGACCAAGGTGGTTCCCCGTTCGCCCGAGGTCCAGTGGTCCAGGTCGGCCGAGGATGTGTACGGCCGCGAGTTCGCGAAGTTCGGTGATCTGGCTGTGGGGAACCGATTCCATTCCGGTTCAGCATCATTCATCGATGCGGGCCAGGTGTACATCACCTCCGTGGGTCTGCCGGATCCTGCCAACGGAAACTTCGACGCGCCGGCGATGGTGGGACTCGCGGCCGGAGATGGGTCCACCGTCTGGCGGCGTGACGACATTCGGGTCGACTCCTGCGCCGAGCAGCTTCTGGCCGGATCCCTGGTCTGCCTGTCGGACGACGAATCGGAGAGCCCGGAATCGACGATCGTTCTGGTGAACGCCATGACCGGTGCGGGCCGCTCCGTTCGGGTGCCCTACCCGATCATCGCCATGGGGACCGACGGATCTTCTCTTTATTCGGTCAATTCCACTGTGGCACCTGGAGGTTACGAGGGCGCGCCGCAGCTTCAGAAGGGTTCCGCGGACGATCTCGGGCGTGAGTGGGTCACCGAGTTTCCCGGCCAGGCGCTCTATGCGGGGTTGCCGAGTTCGGCGATCACCGTCGACGGCTCCTATGGCCTGGGACGCTTCGGCCCCACGGCAATAGGATTCGACTCGGCTTCCGGGGCAATCACCTGGTATCGGGGGTATCCCGACAGCTGCATCCAGCAACCGCACCGGGTGCAGCCGGCATTGGTGATCATGACCGAGTTGGTGTGTTCGCAGTCCGAATCGTTCACCGGCACCGCCGCGGTCACTTCCGATGGCCGAGTTCTCGCCAGGTCGTCGACGCCGATCTATCCTTTTCCCGAAATCGACGCTCCCGCTGACCTGTCGCTGCCGATGATTGTCGGTGACACCGCGTTCGACCGTTCGACCGGAGCGTTCGCCTGGTCGAGTCCGCTGTTGGCGTCGACCAACGGGGTGGCCGTCGCCGGTGATGTGGTGATCGCGCGGGCCCCCGGCACCGCGCACGTGAGCGCCCTCGACCTGCGATCCGGCGCAGTCCGGTGGGAGAACGATCCTGGTGATTACTATCCGATCACCGCGTACGCCGATGGTCTCGCGTACTTCGCCGTCGGCGGCACCGTCGAGTCGATTGCACTCGATGACGGTTCGACTCGACGACGGGTCGAGATCGAGCCGACACCGGACCGTTTCAGCCGCGAGCCGTCCCTCGGATCGCGGGTGACGCGATCCGGCGATCGCCTCGTGTACTCGTCCACGGCCCACCTTGCCCTCGTCGACCGATAGTCGAACGCGCTACTGTGGAACTACACATACAGGACAGCGCACCCACGATCAGGGAGTCCACCATGGCAGGCAAGAAGATCGACAGAGTCCATGCACAATCTGCACTGGAGACGGTTCGCGAAAATCCCGGAATCGCACTGATCGCCGCTGCGCCCGCGTTGGTGGTGTTGGCAGTGGTGTGGTGGTTGCTCGGATTCCCCGCGGCGTTGATTCTGTTGATCGCAGCGGGTGGTGCCGGCTATCTGTATCTCAGGAACCGTTAGTCGTCTCAGGATCCGTTAGTCATCTCAGGATCCGTTAGTCGGTTTCGGCGCGGGGGATACAGAACTCGGTGATCGTGGCCGATCCGGCAGCCATCTCTGCCCAGGACTGCTCGGTGGTGAGCACCGCAATCGCTGACGTAGGGAAGCGATGTCGGACCTCGCGGGCCAGGTCGGTGTCGTCGTCGGTCGCCAATTCGAGTGCTGTCCAGGGGATTCCCGGTTCGTGTCCGACGACCAACAGCGTCGAGACGGCCACGTCGCCGAAATAGGTGTCCGCAAGACGGATCTCGTCGATGATCTCGTCCGCCGACCCGCCGTAGATGTCTCGCTCGAATCGAGTGGGAGCATCGCCCAGCCCGGTTGCGGCCAAGGTTTCTCGGGTGCGTAGGGCGGTCGAGCACAGGACTGCATCGACGGTGCCTACGTGCTCGCTGATCCAGGCTCCGGCGAGTCCGGCCTCGCGTTGGCCGCGCGGTGCCAGGGGACGCTCGTGGTCGGGAATTCCGTCGGGGTAGCCGGATTTGCCGTGCCGCATCAGCACGAGGGTCCTAGTGGTCGCCATGCTGTCCACCGTAAACGGTCAGAGCGTGCGAATCGGTTAGAACGTCCACCGGTTCCGGGAAGACGAATCGGCGCATCGCCCACCATCGAAATGCGGTCGCCAACAGGGTGCCGATGATGGAACCACTGACGAAGTCCGCGATGTTCTCGGTGAGGAAGGACACGTTGGGAGCACGGAGATCCAGCACGTAACTCGACGCCCAGAGCGGGAGTTGGTTGATCGCCAGGCCGGTTCCGGCGACGACGAAGAAGAGCGCCGCCTCATGGTGTCGACGACGTCCGCCGCGGGCTGTGAAGGACCATTCGCGGTTGAGGATGTAGGACACGATCGTCGCGATCAGAACGGCCAGAACGTTCGCCGTCACAGGCTTGTCCTGCAGAATCGTCCACTTCAGGCCGAAGAACAGCACGACGGTCACGACGAAGGTGATCGCTCCCACGATGAGGAACTTCAGGGCCTCCGCGTGCTTGACGAGGGGCTCGAGCCATCGCTGGGGAACGTGGTCGGTGAGGCGGTCGGACACATGCATCCCATCGACGTTACCTCGAGTAAGGGATTGGGTTCGCCGGTGAACGATAGGCTCGCGGCGTCATGAACAGAGCCCGCTTGTCCGTCCTGGTGGTCTTCTTCGTCAACGGCGCGGTGTTCGCGAACTGGGCTCCCCGCATTCCGGAGATACAGAACGCGTTGTCGATCGATGTCGCGACGCTCGGGCTCGCATTGACCGGAGTCGGTCTCGGCGGGCTCGCGGCCGCGCCCCTGGCGGCCTCGCTGGTTCGACGGTTCGGCAGTCGGTGGGCGATTCTGGCCTCGGGCTTGCTGTTGTGCTCTTCGTTCGTGCTCCCCGCAGTGGCCGTCTCATGGTGGACGCTGCTCGCCGCGCTGGTGCTGCTCGGCGGTGCGGACTCGGTGATGGACATTTCCATGAACGCGCAGGGCGTGCTCGTCGAGGAACGCCTTGGTAGATCGGTGCTGAGCAGCTTCCATGCTGCGTGGAGCGTCGGTGCCGTGGTCGGGGGAGTCACCGGTGCGGCGGCGGCAGGCATCCGGATGCCGGTAGCTGCGCATTTCGGCTTGGTGGCTGTGGTGCTGGGGGCGGTCCTGGCTGCAGTCGGGCGGGGCCTGCTGGGCCCGGAACCCGTCGCGCCCACATCCGATGTCGACCGCGACGTGCCGCAGCTGGTCGTCCGTCCCACTGCAGCGCTGGCGATGCTCGGTGTCGTCGTACTGCTCGCGGGTCTGATGGAGGACTTTCCGCAGTCGTGGAGCGCTGTCTACATGACGACGGAAGAGGGCGCGGGTCCCGGCTCGGCGGGTATCGCATTCGTAGCCTTCTCGGCGGCGATGCTGATCGGCCGGTTGGTCGGAGATCGGATCGTCGATCGGTTCGGGCCGTCCGCGGTGTTGACGGGTGGCGCGTCTGTGGTCGCCGTGGCTTTCCTCGTCATCCTGGGGTTGTCGAGTCTCTACGCGGATCTACCGGTACTGGTCATAGCGGCCTTCGCCCTTGCAGGTCTGGGCTCGAGTCCGCTGTTTCCTGTCGTCTTCAGCCTGGCCGGGCGGCTCCCGGGTATGTCCTCGGCCGCGGCCATCTCGGTCGTCTCGCTGGTCTCACGCATCGGTTTTCTTCTGGCACCGTTGGCGGTCGGTCGCGTCGTGGACGCGTCGGGCTTCGGACCGGTGCTGGCTGCTATCGCAGCGGCCGGTGTCGTCGTTGCGGTGATCGGCTGGTGTTACGGCCGCAGATTCCCCATCGATACCGATCAGAGCCGCGACCGAAGATAGGTGCGCAACGACTGCCGTACCTCCTCGGCTGCAAACTGGTCGGGATACGTCACTGCCTGCAGAGTCAGCCCATCGATGAACGTGTGCAGTTCGGCGGCAGCATGTTCGTCCGCGGCGCGGTCGAATGTGAAGGCGGGAGAGTCCGGTCGATCGAGATCGTGCAGGTGTGCCCACGCGAGCCGGCACAGGTACCGACTGCCGAACCATCCTGCCGTCTTGAGGGCGGCGAGCCGTTCGTCGAATCGGGCTCGCACGATCGCTTCCAGCCAGACCGACGCTTCGGCTCGGCGGTCCTCGTCGAGTGGTAGCAACTCTTCGAGCACGCGGATTGCGCGTACGTGGCCGTCACCGTCGGTCGGGTGCGCCTCCAAGCGATGTACGACGCGTTGCGTCATGGCCTCGGCCGCGAACAGGACGAGTTCTCCTTGGTCGGAGAAGTAGTACCGCAGTGACCCGGGTGAGACTCCGGCTTCGGCGGCAACGCTGCGCACCGTCGCCCCGTTCATCCCGGCTCGTTCGATGACGCGCCACACCGCAGCGACGATCTCGGCCCGGCGTGCGTCGTGGTCGACGATCTTCGGCATCGGTCTGTTCTAGCACGAGAAAATCTTTTTGATACAAGTGTGCTTTCAAGTGATATGGTACATCTGTGTTAATTAAGCTGACGGGGCTGGCGTTGGTGGACAGCATCGGTGTCGGCACTCTTGCGGTTCCGCTGTGGATGATGCTGCGGCCGTCGTTCCGGGCGCGGGTCGTTCTGCTGCATCTGACTGTGTTGGGACTGATCTACCTCGGGGTTGGTATCGCCGTGTGGGCAGGCACCGATGGGCTGAGCGTGGCGCTTCCCGGCAACGCGTGGATTCGCTTGGCGGTGGGGCTTGTGGTTGTGGCCACGGGTCTGGTCTGTGACCGTCGGCGGCGGGGTGAGGGCACGGCGTGGTGGACGCGGCCCCCTACGGGTGCTCGCGGGGGGGGGGGTGCTGCTCTCTGCGGTTGTGGGCGCGGTGGAGGTGGCGACGATGCTGCCCTACTTCGTGGCGATCGACACCGTGGGCGAGGCCGGACGGGGATGGGGCGTCTCGTCGCTGCTGCTCGCGGGTTACGTGCTGGTGACGCTCGCGCCGGCGCTCGTCCTGCTCACAATCAGAGTTTCTGCGCAAGAACATGTTTCGTCGATCATTCCCGCGCTGCTCCGGCGCGTGGATCGCTGGAACGGGGGAGTGACGGCAACGGTGTTGCTCGTGGTGGGCGCACTACTGGCTGCGGATGCGGCACTCGAACTGGACCTGGTCTGACCTGGCTGTGATCCGAATCGATGAAGGGGAAGCGATGAAAGCAAGAGATGCGCGCAGTATCGCCATGATCGTGGCCGGAGCTGTGCTGGCGCTGTTCTTCTGGGACCTGCGGGTGTTGTGGTTTCAGGGCGGCCCGATCGGCTGTCTCCTGTTGGTGCTCGCGACGGTCGACGTATGGGATTCGCGTCGCGGCACCCCGAAGCAGGGACTGCTTGCGGAACTGCGAGACGACGTCGTCGGCACGAAAGACTCGAGCGATGAGTCCGGGCGTGACACTCGTCCGTGACCGGTGCCGCCGACTCGGGTCGCCTGTACGGTACTGAATTCTCGGCGCAGCCGTGATAAACAAGCTGTTCGGCGATGCTCTACCGAACGGAATGGTGGTGACCTGGTGACGACCGGTGTCGACGCGGGGTCCGCTACTCGCTCGCCTCGGCGTGGTCTGGCCGCAGCAGGCACTGTCGTGATGGTCCTCGGTCTCGTGGCCGGTTGGGTCTTCGTCTACTTCATCGGCCTGGTGGGTGCGCTGTGGCGATTCCGTGAACCGAATGCCTCGCCGCCGACCCTCACGCTGTCGGACCAATGGATGGACCTTGCGGTCGGTCTCGCGCAGGTGGCCGTCGGGGCTGTCGCGATTGCGGCTGTGTACCTCGTGCGTCGCCGAACCTTGCCTTCGGTGTTGCCGCCGCGTCGCGGCACCGCGTTCGAGGCGGCCATCACCTGGTGTGCGGCAATCGGGGCCGCGTCCGTGTTGTTGCTCGTGTTGTCGCGGATGGATGTGTTGCGATTCAGCTTCTCTGTACCGGCTTCGGTCGAATCCGATTGGCTTGCAGTGCTTTCTGCGCTCACCGTGGGTTTGCGTGAGGAGCCGATCCTGGTGGCCCTCCCGGTGCTGCTGCTTGTGGGCAGGGTGCCGGTCTGGGCCATCGTGGCGTTGTCGGCGTGCATGCGGGGCCTTCTCTACCTGTACTTCGGCGGCGGCGGCTTTCTGTGGGCGCTGTGCTGGGGCGCGGCCGCGGTGTGGGTGTTCTATCGCTACCGGCGGCTGTGGGTATTGATCGTGGTGCACGGGTTGGTGATGAACGTCCAGGTCTTCGATCGAGTGATCCCGTCCGAGAACGCAGCGACGATCATGCAATGGGTCAACATACTGATCCTGTTCACTGCGCTGTTGTGGTGGCTGACTCCCAGAGCGCTCGAGGCGTTTCTGCCGAACACGGTATCCGTGCGGTACAGCGAGTCGACGGCCGAGATGACGCCCGTGGTGGCCGAGGTCGTGCTCGATCCGAAGAAGCTCGATCCTGGTAGCGGCGATCCGGGTGTGCGTAGAAGCGGACCGCCGGTCACGTCCTGACCATGCGGGCATTGAGGCAGTCCCACTCCGGGTCCAGCACTGTGGTGCCGTCCAATTCGAAACGATGCTTGCGATAGAACGCGATGGCGCGCTCGTTTCCTGCAGCCAGCCACAGATACGCGGGTTCGTCTGTGCCGCCGATCACGTCAGTCATCAGGTCCGTTGCGATTCCGGTGCCGTGGTGCTCGGGCACCACGTTCAGTGACCACAGTTCGGTCGACGCAGGCGCATCGAGGTCGCGTGGTGGGCCGCCGGTGGCGAAACCGACGATGCGCGCATCGCTGGAGTCGACGGCGCACCGGGTCCGCACACCGCGACTCGATTCTTCGTCGCGGCGGGCGATGATCCGTTCCCATCGTTCGATGCGATCGCAGGGGCGTATCGCATCGAGCTTGGCGCTGTTCATGATTCCCGCATACGTGGCCTTCCAGATTGCCACGTGCGCAGTGCCGAGTTGCTCTTCGTCGCCCGGTCGGACGTCACGGATCGTGTAGCTGGCCACGGTTGTAGTTATACCGATACGGGGGTCGATCGGTCGTCGGAATTTCTTGTCGTACCCCTCTCGTACTATCGAATGTATGTTCGATACGGGTGGGTGGGGAGCGGCGCAGGCACCGCTGGTCGATGACTGCATTGCAGGGTTTCTCGATGTCATCGCGCTCAACCGTGTCAACGAGAACCTTGCCCGCGCGGCGACTGTGCTCGCGTACTGCGATGTGCTCGAGATGCGCCTCGAGGCGGCCGAAGCCGCCGGCGGCGATCCGGGCGAGACCGTCCGCGGTGCCCTGTGCGATCTGGCCGTGACGATGACCAAAACGCGTCACGATGCGTCCGTGGTACACGATGTCGCGGAGCGTCTGCATCGAATGCCGTTGACTGCCTTGCGTTTCGTGACCGGCAGCTTCGACTGGTCGACGGTGGTCACTATCACCTCGGTCTTGCATCGTGCCAGTGACGAGACGATCGCGAACATCGAATTCGAGGTGTGTGCCTCGGGTGGTCGAATGCGTCCGCAGGCGCTGCGCAATCGGATATGGCGGCTGTGGATGAAGGCCGATCCGATCGGTGCCGCAGCGGCCCGTGAGACCGCGAAGTCCGAGGAGCTCGGAGTGAGAGTCGACCGCACCGGTCCGGGCGGGATTGCGTCGCTCATCGCGAAGATCACCGATCTCGAAGCTGCGGAAGCCGACGCACTCATCGTCGAGATCGTCCGGACGGTCTGCACGGGAGACCCACGATCGACGGGCGCGTTGCGGGCCGCGGGTCTGATGGCGTTATTGCACGGCGAGCATTCGCTGGCGTGCCAGTGCGATCGCGGCGACGACTGCCCGGTGGCGGGCGCTGTCGACGATATTCCTCCTCGGCGCGGGCATCTCCTCCAGATCGTGGTGGCGGTGGAGACGCTACTGGGACTGTCCTCGGAGCCCGCGACCCTTGCCGACGGGACTCCCATCGACCCCGAAGTGGCGCGCATCGTCGCCACGGACGCGAAGTGGCAGGCGCTGCTGACCGAGCTGGTCGAGATGGTGAAGCCCGAACAAACAGACACGGGCGACGACGGATTTGGCAATGGTGGTCCAGACGGCGGTGGTCCGGATTGTGGTAGTCCCGACGACGGTGGTCCAGACGGCGGTGGATCTGGAAGTTGCAGCCCAGACGACGTCGGCGGTCCTCGCCACGGCGGCACCACGGGCAACCCGGACAGCCCAGCCCCGGCGCGCCCCGGAGGTCCTTCCTTCTCCGACGTCGACCATGCCGGCTCACTCGGCGGCGAAGGGTCGAGTGTGCAGTCGAATTCGTTCGGATCGTTCTCTGCGGCGGTGCCGTCGGTGTTGCGTCGGGTGGTCGGCATGGGTCGGGTGCGAGGTCCCGCCCAGCTTCCGTCCGTGCGTCTTGTGGGTGCCCACTGTCTCCCACCTGCGGTCCCGCTACCGGGGGAGGAGTCTGTCCGCGATGGGCTCGTCGCACGGTGGCTTGCATGGATCGCCGAACGGCCCGAGCGTGCTCGCGGTATCTTTCCCGACGGTCACGGCGGTGAGTTCGCTCCGTCGAAGTCGGCGATCACGTATCGGCCCGGTGCCCGCGGCGCCGCGTTCGTTCGTGCTGCGTATCGCACGTGTACGTTCCCCAACTGCGACGTGCCGGCGGCCCGGTGTCAGATCGATCATCTGGTTCCCTTCGATCACGACGATCCGGGGCGCGGCGGCTGGACGATCGTGACCAATCTTCAGCCGGTGTGCGTGTTCCATCATCAGGCCAAGACCTCGGGGGCGTGGTCGGCGGTGATGCTCGCCGACGGCGCGATTCTGTGGTCGAACTCCCTCGGTCTGCGCACAGTCACGTTGCCGGAGTTGTCCATCGCGGCTCCCCGCCTATCGCGCCGACGGCGAAAGGCCTCGTCCAGGCCGGGAGCGAGGCCGGTCGAACCCACCCGCTGGGAGCTCGACTACAGCGGGTGTATACCTCCGACGCTCGACGACTGTCGCTCTGCAGCAACAGATATCGATCGAAGAAGGTTGGCGGAGAGACGGCGTGCCTACCTCGAACACTGTCGCGTCGTCCACGCGCGCGTTCGATACGACCGCACCCGATACGACCCTCCGCCGTTCTGACGGCAACTCGCGCAGGTGTGATCGAGCCTGCAGACCTGCTACCTTGAACGCCGTTCAAGTCTTTGGGGGCAGCGCGCTGCCCCACTCCTCGAGGAGCCACCCGTGTCCGATGTCGACAGCAATACTCGCCCGCCGAGCCGTAAGGTCAGCCGAATGAACGTCTCTGCCCGCGACATGGCACAGATCGCAGTGTTCGCGGCGCTCATCGCCGCCCTCGGTCTGCCGGGATCGATCACGGTCGGATTCTCGGGCGTCCCCATCACCCTCCAGACCCTCGGCATCATCCTGTGCGGCGCGATCCTCGGTGCCCGTAAAGGCACGGCCGCGGTCCTGGTGTTCCTCGCGCTGACCATGATCGGCCTGCCCCTGCTGGCAGGCGGACGTACCGGGTTGTCGGCGATGGCCGGGCCCACCGTCGGCTACCTGATCGGCTGGATTCCTGCCGCATTCCTGATCGGCCTACTCACCGCACGCATCCTGCCCAAGTACTCGATTCCGCTCGGTCTTCTGATCAACGCGGTCGGCGGCATCCTCGTCATCTACGTGTTCGGCATCATCGGACTGTTCCTACGCACCGATGTCGGGTTCTGGGCCGCCATCACCTCCAACGGCCCGTTCCTGCCCGGTGACGTTGCCAAAGTCGTCGTCGCCACCGTCGTGGCCAAGAGCGTGCACCGTGCGTACCCCGGTCTGATCACGAAGTGACCGTCGAGCTGGGAGGGAGAGGGAGCGACCCCGCCATCGTCTGGGCGGATCGCACCCTCACCTACGCCGAACTCGACGCAGCCGTCGAGCAATGGCCCTCCCTCCCACCGCACGGCGCTCGATCCCACAGCGCTCGATCGCACAGCGCTCGATCCCACGACGCATCAGCGCTCGATCTGCCCGATGCCTTGATCTGCGTTCTCGCAGCGGCGCGGCAGGGGAGCGCGGTGCGAGTCGAGGACCCGGCCACCCGTCCCGAACGCCCTGCGCACCCCGATCCTGACGCGTTCCTGCTGGTGGCGACCTCCGGTTCCACCGGCCGCCCGAAACCGCTCGCTCGCACGGCCGAGTCGTGGGCCGACAGTTTCCCCGAGTTCACCGACATCACCGGGATCCGCCCCACCGACACCGTGTTGATCACCGGGCCGCTGCACGCCACGATGCATCTGTTCGCCGCGGTGCACGCACTGTGGCTGGGGGCCTGCGTCACCGATGACCCGGCCGAGGCCACCGCAGTGCACGCTGTGCCTGCAGTGCTCCGCGAGGTGGTCGGCCGAATGCCGCGCGCTCGGCTCGCGGTGTCGGCAGGAGCCGGCCTCGGCTCAGCTGCGGAGCAGGCGATCTCGACACGCGGAATCCGACTCGTCGAGTACTACGGCTCGGCAGAACTGTCGTTGGTGGCCACGCGCGTGGTGGGCGAACATTCTGCGCTGCGTCTGCTTCGGGAGGTCGAAGCACGCACCGAGGACGGCTACCTGTTCGTTCGATCGCCGTACGCCGCGCTCGATGCGCGCGGCTGGTTTGGCGTCGGTGATCTGGCCGAACTGAACGGCACCGAACTCCTCGTCCACGGACGCGGGGATGCAGCGATCAACGTGGGCGGAACCACCGTGATCGCCGAGGACGTGGAGAACATCTTGACCGCGCTCGACGGTGTCCGGGCTGCCGCCGCGATCGGTACACCACATGCGGTACTCGGCGAAACGGTCTGCGCTGTGATCGAACTCGACGGAACCCGCGAACTCGACCTCGTTCGCGCCGAGGCTCGCGCAGTCATGGCCAAGGAAGCGTTGCCGCGACGGTGGACGGTGGTGCAGCAGTTGCCCCGCACCGCGAGCGGCAAGATCGCACGAGGGGCCCTGCAGTGACTGTGCCGGTGATCGTTGCGGCGAAGCGCACGGCAATCGGCATCGCCGGGCATGGCTTCGCCGAGGTCACTGCCCCGAACCTCGCCGGACCGGTGTTGAAAGCGGTTGCAGAACAAGTAAGTTCGATCGACAGCCCGATCGACGACGTGATCCTCGGCAACTGCCTCGGTCCCGGCGGCGACCTCGCGCGGGTCTCGTCGCTGCTCGCGGGTCTCGGTGTCGGCGTTCCCGGAGTCACCGTCGATCGGCAGTGCGGATCGGGGCTCGACGCCGTCGTGCAGGCTGCGTCGCGTATCCGCGCCGGCGACGAGACGCTGATTCTGGCCGGCGGCGTCGAATCGGCCAGCACCAGCCCGTGGCGATTCTGGCCACCGGTGGACGGCGCAGACCCGGTCCGCTACACGCGAGCGCCGTTCGCTCCACACGGCTTCGAGGACCCGGACATGGGTGTGGCCGCGGACGACCTCGCGCGAATCCGCGGTATCGGGCGCGAACGCCAAGATGCGTATGCAGCGCGGTCGTTCGCGCGCGCGGCGGCCTGCGACTTCTCGGCCGAGATCGTCACGGTGAACGATGTCGGACGCGATGAGCGCATCCGCCCCAACATGACCGTCCAGCGGCTCCGCAGGCTCCGCCCCACGTTCACCCCCGACGGCACGGTGACGGCGGGTAACTCGTGCGGAATATCGGATGGCGCAGCGGTTCTGGCCCTCACCACGGCCGAGCGGGCAGCTGGGATGTCTGCGTTGCGTGTTCTCGGCAGTGCGGTCGCCGGGTCCGATCCGGCTCTTCCCGGCCTCGGCCCGGTGCCGGCGATCGAGAAGCTGCTCGCCCGGACCGGGGTGCGTCCCGCAGACATCGACACGATAGAGATCACCGAGGCATTCGCATCGGTGGTACTCGCGGTCTCGGACGAGTTGGGTCTCGACGAAGAGCGGATCTGCCCGGAGGGTGGAGCCATCGCGATGGGTCATCCGTGGGGTGCATCGGGTGCGATTCTGCTGGTGCGGTTGGCGTCACGGATGCTGCAACCGAACGGTCCGGCACTGGGATTGGCAGCCTGCGCCATCGGCGGCGGGCAAGGTATAGCGATGTTGGTGGAGCGAGTGGCATGAGCAGGATTCGATGAGCACGGTCAGGTTCGAGAACATTTCCCACTCGTTCGGAGAGCGGCAGGTTCTGCGCGGCATCGATCTCGCATTCGACGAGCGCCGCATCGGCATCATCGGATCGAACGGGTCCGGCAAGTCCACCCTCGCGCGAATGATCAACGGGCTGATCAAGCCCGATACCGGCCGTGTCACCGTCGACGGCGTCGATGCAGCCAAGAAGGGGGCGCAGGTCCGCAAGAAGGTCGGGTTCGTGTTCACCGACCCCGATTCGCAAATCGTGATGCCCACTGTCTCGGAGGATCTCGCGTTCTCGCTCCGCAGGTCCGGTTTGAGCAAGGCCGAGGTGGCCGAGCGGGTGGAGGAGATTCTCGTCCGCTTCCGTCTCGATCAGCACCGCGACCACCCGGCGCACCTGCTCTCGGGTGGACAGAAGCAGCTGTTGGCGATCGGTGCCGTGCTCATCAGGCGGCCAGAGGTGGTCGTGGCCGACGAGCCGACCACGCTGCTGGATCTGCGCAACGGACGCGTCGTCGCGCAGGCGTTGGATTCGATGGACCAGCAAGTCATCGTCGTGACCCACCAACTGGCATTACTGGACAGTTTCGAGCGAGTCATCGTCATCGACGACGGCCGGGTCGCCTTCGACGGTGCCCCGGACGCTGCAGTCCCGGCGTATCGGGAGTTGATCGGATGATCGGTCTCTACCGTCCCGGCACCTCGTTGCTGCACCGGATGAGTCCGGGGTCGAAGCTGCTGGCGTTGATCCTCGCGATTCTGGCGACGGTGATCTTTGCCCGCACACCGCTCGAGGTGGGTATGGTGGCCGTTCTCGTCGCCGCTCTGTTCGCGGTAGCCCGAATCCCGGTGAAAGTCGCACTGGCACAGCTGCGTCCGGTGTTGTGGATGCTGTTGATCATCGGCGTGTTCCAGGTCCTGTTCACCACCTGGCAACGCGCTCTCGTGGTGTGCGGGGTGCTGGTGATCTCCGTGGCCCTGGCGGCCCTGGTCACGTTGACCACCCGAGTGACCGACATGCTCGACACCGTCACCCGATCGCTCGGTCCGGTCCGACGCTTCGGCGTCGACCCCGATCGCATCGGTCTGCTTCTCGCCCTGGCCATCCGCTGCATCCCGCTGCTCGCGTCCATCGTGCAGGAGGTATCGCAGGCCCGCAAAGCACGCGGACTGCAGTGGTCGATGACGGCCCTGGCCACTCCGGTCCTGGTGCGCGCGCTGCGCACCGCCGATGCAATGGGTGATGCCCTCGTGGCCCGCGGTGTAGACGACGACGGTGTAGACGACGACCGGGTAGACGACGACGGTGCCGAACGTGAGTGAGTTGCTCCCTGCCCGCGTGGCACGTCATTCCGGGAGCCACAACGCTGCGCTTGTCGACGCGACGGGCGAGATCACCTACCGCCGATTCTGGGATCGAGTCGAGCGCACAGCTGGTGCCCTGGTAGGGATGCGGCGCATCGCGGTGTTGCCGACGTCCGATATCGGGTCGCTGGTCGTCGTGCTGGCGGCGATGCATGCGGGCGTGAGTGTCGTTCTGTTGCATCGGCATCTCGTGCCCAGCGAATTCGCCGAGGCGATGAGGGTGTGCGAGCCGTCGGTGATCGCAGCGCACCCGCGCTCGCATGCACGGCTGCACACGTGGGGCGCGCACAACGTTCGGGCTCCGGCCGATCTCGCTACCGGCATCCCCGGCTCCGTCGGTGGTCCTTCGCCGAGTTCGGAGCTTCTGGTGGGCATCACGTCCGGAACCACCGGGCCACCCAAGTTGTTCGTGCGCAATCATGCGTCGTGGGCGGCGACGCTCGATCGCTCCGATGCCCTGTTCGATCTCGGTCCAGGCGATCGGGTGTCCGCACCCGGCACACTCGATCACACGCACTTCCTCTACGGCGCTGTGCATGGACTCACTCGTGGTGCGACGGTAGATCTGCGGGAGCCGGCAGCGGCTCTCGCCGACGCTGCGAGCCATCTGTATTCGGTACCCACCATTGCCTGGGACATCGCTCGTTCGGGACGGCGATCGGCGAGTGTCCGTGAGGTGCTCTCGTCTGCGGCGCGGTGGGCGGAGTCGGGTCGAGCGGCACTGGCGACGGCCCTACCGAACGCAACAATGACGCACTTCTACGGCGCATCGGAGTTGAGTTTCGTCTCGTACGACCGTCGAACTGCCGTCGGCGCGGAGATGGAAGGCGCGTTGTTCGACGGCGTCGAGGTCGAGAGTAGGGACGAGCTGCTCTACGTCCGCAGTGACATGCTGTTCGACGGCTATCTGGGTCGTTCGGGGGAGCTGGAGTCGGTGGCCGGAGGACCGGACGACGACGGGTGGATGACGGTCGGCGATCGTGGCAGTGTCGAACAGGGGCGACTGATCCTGCACGGCCGTGGCAGCGAGACGATCGTCCGGGCCGGTCTCAACGTCGAGTTGGTTCCGATCGAAGCGGCGCTGCTCGCAATTCCCGGTGTGCTCGAGGCCGGGGTGGTCGGGCTGCCCCACGAGCGAGCCGGTGAGGAGCCTGCGGCTGGAGTTGTTGTTGCACAGACCGATCCGATATCGGTGGCGCAGATTCGCCGCCACCTACGCACCGTGCTGCCGGGGCCGAGCATGCCGGTGGTGATCGCCGTCGTGGCTTCCCTGCCCCGAACACCACGCGGCAAGCTCGACCGTCAAGCCTTGGGCGCAACCTTGGCCACGGTGCGGACCGTCGGCTCTCCCGATGCTCCTGTGACGACGAACCAGACGGTCAACGCGCCGCCGTCGTAACGGTGGCGCAGGGAGACACGTTCGTGGCCGAGCACCGGGGTCAGATATTCGATGACGGCGCGGTGCGGCACGGCGGCCAGCTCCGGCAAGTCCACCAGCAGCTCCTCGATCGCATGCCAGTAGGCAGCATTGTTGAGGTGGTTGAACGGATCGATATCGGTTGCGCGCAAAGGAAAGTGGAGATCGGTGGGCGACTCCGTCGGCACCGGCTCGGTCAGCCATGCCTTCCATCGCAGCCGGTGCTGGTCGGTGGTTCGGGCCAGCATTTCCAGTGCCCCGTCGCTGATGCGCGTCGGCATCCCCGTGTCCTTGCTGATGTTGATCCAGAAGCCCTCGGTCTCGATGCGTCCGCCCTTCGGCGTCGTCAGCGCCACTCGCATGTTCGACCATCGCGTCGACATCGACGAGCACCACCGGCGCAGGTGCACACGATCCGGGAAGTGGATGGGTTCGATGACGTCGATGACGGTGCGCCGGACGATCCACATCGGGTCGGTCTTGCCGAGGGGAGTGGCGTCGAGGTTGTCGGTGCCGACGTCCTGTAGATAGCGGGCCACGCCGTCGAATCGGAGCCGATTGTTCGGATCGATGTCTCCCGTACGCACCGGCCAGCTGGTCTCGAAGCCCTCACCCGGCGGTGGCTCGGGAGCGAGTTCGTCGTCGAAGCCACCCGGTTCCACACGCGCATTGGTCACGTTCGCACTGTACTCGGGCGACCAGTACTCGGGCGCGCGCGATGTGCTGTCAGATGATGTGGCGGGCTCGCATTCCGTCGAATACCGGTGCCACCCGGACGACGTCGCCGGTGGTGGGTGCATGCACCATCTGGCCGTTGCCCATGTAGATCGCCACGTGGCCCGGGCCTGCAGGTCCCCAGTTTCCGAAGAGGAGATCACCGGGTTGGGCGAGTTCCATCGGAACCTCGGTGCCGACGTTCCACTGCGTCTCCGACGTGCGGGGCAGTGTCACTTTTCCGCCCGATGCCTTGAACAGGGCGTACGAGGTCAGTCCGGAGCAGTCGAATCCTCCGCCGGAGGGTCCGTTGATGTTTCCGCCTCCCCAGACATAGGGCAGTCCCAGGTAGTCCATCGCCAATTGCACTGCCCGGCCACCGATTCCGGTGAGATCGAGACCGGCGAACGGGGTCAGGATCGCGGCGAACTGTGCCTCGGTCGCCCGGATGCGTGCCACATACGGCTTGGTCTGCGTCTCGTAATCGACTGTGCCCGACGGCATACCGCCGGACCGCAGCACCGCTCCCGCCCCCGCGTTGTACCCGGCGAGAGTCAGGTCGAGGGTGTCGCCGGATACCTTGCCCTCACGCTTCCAACCTTCGACCTGCCCGTAGATATCGCACAGCAATGTGCCCGACGCCATCACCGCGTCGCCGATGCTGTTGACGTCGACGACGCCGTTTCCGTCGTAGTCCTTGCCGTAGGTAGCCCAGGTGCTCGGCATGAATTGCCCTGGTCCTCGCGCGCCGGTACTCGAGACCGGCGCGGTAGGGCCGTACCTGAAACCGTTTTCGGCGGCGTAGAGGGCGGCAATCGTGGTGGCTTTGACGCCCCCGCAGATGGTGCCTGCCTTCTGCAGCCACGGCACGAAGGCGGTGATGGCTCCCACCGGACTCAGGTTGATGCCGGTGAACGTCGCAGGCTGCCCGGGGAACAATGCGCGCCGAATGGCCTCGGCCGAGGCCATGAATGCGGTCTGGGTGGCGAGATCGACGGCGGAATAGGTCTGCCCGGCGAACTGCACCGCACCTGCGCCGAGGGCGGCGGCAGCGGTGGACAGCGCACTCGGCGTCGCTGCATTCGGCGTCGCTGCATTCGAGGAGAACACACTGAACGGAAGCGGGGCGTTGGACTGGGCCGCCGGAGCAGTCGTCGCCGCAGTTGCGCCGCCAGGGGTTTCGGCTGCCGTGCCCGGGGCCGAGTCGGGTGCGGTCGCGTCGGCATCCGCAGTCTCGATCTCGGCGACCGTCGGAAGATCGGGGAGCATCGGTTCGACGGCGGTGTGCAGTCCCTCGGCGGCGTCGGTCAGTGTGCGGTCGGCAACTTCTGCGGCGGGCTCGGGCATGCTGCCCAGCAGTTCGTCCCACTGATCGGTCATGGTCTTCGCTTGGTCTTCGGCGGTGGCCGCGATATCAGCGGCCTGGTCCTTCACCGTCTGATTCTGTAACGGAGCTGGGGCGTCCGTTCCAGCGACGGCACCCGCGGCGGACACGATGACGGCAACGATGACTGCGATGGGATCGCCTGCCATGTATCGACTCCTGCTACTCGAACGATCTCCCCCGAGCCAGCAGGTGTGATCAGGCTCACTCGGGTGCTGTACCCATCATGCACGGTGAGGCCGATCGACTCATGAGAACTGCGAAACTGTTCAGAACAGGGATGCCCAATAGTCCGAGAAGCGGATCCCGATGAGCGCGATGACGATTGCGTACCACACAGCCAGCAGGGTCCACCGCCATTCGAGAAAGAGACGGCCGACGGTGCCGGGGTTCTCGCGCGCGATCAGTCGGCTCAGGGCCAAGACGAACAGCGGCATCGTCACCGTCCACACAACCATGCAGTAAGGGCACAGCGCATTGATCGTGTACAGGCTCTCGAAGATCAGCCAGTGGATGAACACCTCGCCCAGCAACAGGCCCGCGCTCATTCCAAGCCAGAACCAGTGGGGCAGTTCGATGCGGCCGAGCAGCAGAACGCCTGCCACGAGTGCCACCGAGAATGCGACGATGCCCAGGATGGGGTTGGGAAAGCCGAACAGCGCCGCCTGCTTGGTCACCATCACCGAACCGCAGGAGAGCACGGGGTTCAGGCTGCACGACGGCACGTACGACGCGTCCTCGAGCAACTTGATGCGCTCGATGGTCAGCGTCAGCGCGGCGAGCAGACCGAGAGCGCTGAAGGCAGTGAAAACTACCGCACCGGCGCGGGCCTTCATGGTCAGTTGCCGGCCGCGGCCGCTGCCGCCAGGATGTTCTCCGGCGTCGGGTTACTGATCTCGGTGCCGTTCACGCGCACGTTCGGCGTCCCGTTGATGCCCTCGCTGATGACGGACTGCGTCTGGCTGGTGACCCAATCGGTGTAGCTGCCATCGGTGATGCACGACGCGGTTTCGGGGGAGTCGGCTCCTGCCGATGCCGCGATGGCGACGAGCTCGTCATCGGGCAGGCCGGTGCCGTTCTCGGGCGGCTGCTTCTCGAACATCGTCGTGTGCCAGTTCATCCAGCTGTCTCGATCGTTCTCGGCGACGCAGATCGAGGCATTTGCCGCCCGCGTCGAGTACATCGCGCCGTTGGAGAAACGGTCGAGGATCGCAATGGGGCGGTAGTCCACGGCGACGTTGCCTGCGTCGGCCAGCTGCTGAAGTGTCGATCCGCTGGTGGACTCGAAGGCCTTGCACGCCGGGCACTGGAAGTCCTCGACGACGCTGATCACGGTGGTGGCATCGGGATTGCCGAAGCGGATGGCCCCGTTGTCGGTCAGGGAGGTAGGCGTCAGTTGTGGCCCCTGAGCGGAGCTCGTGGCGGTCGACGCGTCGCCCGACGTCGACCTGTTGTTGACGATGAACAGAGCAATTGCCGCTACCAGAGCAATCAGAACCACGGCGACGAGGATCTGAATCAGGGTGCGGCGGTTCTTGTCGCCGTTCTGCATGGCCCTGATGTCTTTGGATGCCCCGTTGCCTTTGGAGGCTTTTTTGCTCGTGTTCACGCGGCCAGTGTAGGCAGTCGATCCTGAGCACTTGATGAGAGCTGGGTCAACCGAGGAGAGTGGCGAGCCGTTCGATGGCGAATCGGTACCCGTCGATCCCGAGTCCGGCGATGACGCCGCTGGCGATAGGGGACACGAACGAGTGGTGCCGAAACTCCTCGCGGGCGTGCACGTTGCTGATATGGACCTCGATGATCGGCACCTCGGGGATGACGAGGGCGTCGCGCAGCGCCACGGAGGTATGGGTCAATCCGCCCGGGTTGATGACGATGCCCGACGCCACCCCGCGGGCCTGGTGGATCCAGTCGATGAGCTGGCCTTCGTGGTTGGACTGTTCGGCGGTGACGGTGAGGCCGTGGGCAGCAGCGGACTGCTCGCACAGCGCGACGATGTCGGCGAGGGTGGCGTGGCCGTACACCTGCGGCTGCCGAGTGCCGAGCATGTTCAGATTCGGACCGTTGAGTACCAGCACCTGCTTGGCCAAGACGTCACTCACTTTCTTGCCGCGAACAAATCTGGAAAATGCGTACTACCGGGTCCGATCCTTGCACAGTGGTGTTGACACAATCGTCCCGTGAGTACTGGACGGTCCGTGTGGCTGGTGTGGGGCATCGGCGTGTTCGCCTACGTGGTCGGGGTGCTGCATCGGACGTCGTTCGGGGTCGCCGGGCTCAGCGCTGCGGATCGGTTCTCGGTGTCACCGTCGCTGCTGTCCTCGTTCGTGGTGCTTCAGGTGATCGTGTACGCGGGGATGCAGATCCCGGCCGGGGTGTTGCTGGACCGGATCGGATCACGACGGATGATCGCGGCGGGCGCGTTGATCATGGGGTCGGCGCAGATCACGTTGGCGCTCACCGATTCGCTGCCGGTTGCGGTTGCCGCGCGCGCCTTGGTCGGCGTGGGTGACGCACTCACCTTCGTCTCGGTGCTCCGCTTGGTACCGCACTGGTTCTCGCCGCGTCGGGTGCCGATCGTCTCGCAGTTGACCGGTCTGCTGGGACAACTCGGGCAGGTGCTCTCGGCGGTTCCGTTCCTGATTCTGTTGAACGGCCCGGGCTGGACGTTCGCGTTCGGCAGCGCGGCAGCGTTGGGACTGCTCGCCCTCGTGCTGGTGCTCGCGTTCGTTCGAGATCGCCCGGACGGTGGAGCGGTGACCGCGGAACCTCAGTCGGCGTCGCTGCGGAACACCCTTGCCTCCATCGCTGCGGTGTGGCGCCGGCCGGGAACCCGGCTCGGCTTCTTCTCGCACATGGGCACCCAGTTCTCGATCACGGTGTTCGCCTTGCTGTGGGGGGTGCCGTACCTGACCTCGGCGCAAGGGCTGTCGGCGTCGACGGCCGGCGCGTTGCTGACGGTGTCGGTGCTGTCCGCGGTGGCGTCGGGCATCGTCTTGGGGTTGCTCACCGGGCGTTATCCGATGCGACGGTCGTGGCTGGTGCTGGCGATCATGATCAGTAACGCCACGATGTGGGCGATCGTGTTGGCGCTTCCAGGTCCTGCTCCGCTGTGGTTGTTGGTGCTGCTCGTGGTGGTGATCTCGGTGGGTGGCCCCGGTTCGGTGATCGGCTTCGACTACGCCCGCACGTTCAATCCGAGTGCCAATCTGGGGACGGCGCAGGGGATGGTGAACATCGGCGGTTTCTCGGCGTCGCTGTTGGTCATCGCTGCGATCGGCTGGATTCTCGATGCGGCGGGCGGCTACTCCTTCGACGCCTTTCGGTTGGCGATGCTCGCTCAGTTCCCGGTGTGGATCGTCGCCATCATCGGTGTTCTCTCGACGCGTCGGGAGACCAGGAAGGTGCTCGCTGCGGAGGGCATCCACCCTCACACGATGCGTGAGGTGCGTGACCGAATCAGGGGTAGGTGAACGACCTCCCGTTATCTCGTTGCACCGATGCGATTCTGCGCGCATGCTGTTGGTCCAATATCGTTGCAGGACACAAGCAAGCATTACGTAAAGGTGTATTAAAGAGATGGTTACCGAGCGAGAAGCGACTCCCGTGAGCGGCGAGTATTCGCACCGTCAGATCATGACCATTCTGTCCGGCCTGATGATGGGCATGTTCCTCGCTGCCCTCGACCAGACCATCGTGTCGACATCGGTCCGCACCATCGCCGACGACCTGAACGGGTTCTCGGTCCTTGCCTGGGTCACCACGGCGTACCTGATCACCTCGACGGTGTCCACCCCGTTGTACGGCAAGCTCTCGGACCTCTACGGCCGCAAGCCGTTCTTCATGGCGGCCATCTCGATCTTCGTCATCGGGTCCATGCTGTGCGGTATCGCGACGTCGATGTACGAGCTCGCCGCATTCCGCGCCATCCAGGGACTCGGTGCCGGTGGACTGATGTCGATGGCGTTGGCGATCATCGGCGATATCGTGCCGCCCCGAGAACGAGCCAAGTATCAGGGTTACTTCCTGGCGGTGTTCGGCACATCGAGTGTGCTCGGCCCGGTGATCGGCGGACTCCTGGCCGGGCAGTCGTCGATCCTCGGAATCACGGGCTGGCGTTGGGTTTTCTACATCAACGTCCCGTTCGGCATCATCGCGCTCATCGTCGTCTGGCGGGTGCTGAATCTGCCCGTGTACCGGCGTGAGGCGCGCGTCGACTGGTGGGGCGCTCTACTACTCGGTGTGGGCCTGGTGCCGCTGCTCATCATCGCCGAGCAAGGACGCGTATGGGGCTGGAGTTCGCCGCGCGCCCTGCTGTGCTTCGGAGTCGGCATCGTGGGCGTCCTCGCCTTCGTGCTCGCGGAGATCAAGATGGGCGACGACGCATTGATCCCCATGCGGTTCTTCCGAAACCCATTGTTCTCGTTGTGCATTGCTGTCAGCGTCATCGCAGGTGCCGCCATGTTCGGCGGCATCTCACTGCTGCCGCAGTACCTGCAGGTGGTCAAGGGATCCTCACCGACGCTGGCCGGTTATCAGACCTTGCCGCTCGTCGGAGCTCTGATGATCGCCTCGATCGTGTCGGGTCGGTTGATCTCGAAGACGGGACGCTACAAGATCTTTCCGATCGTCGGCACCGCGCTGATGGCCGTTGCGATGTTTATCTTCCACTACGTCCACGCCGACACCCCGTTGTGGCAGACGATGGTCGTGATGGGCCTGTTCGGTCTCGGCCTCGGGTCCATGATGCAGCCGCTGACACTGGCGATCCAGAACGCGATGCCGCCCAAGGACATGGGTGTATCCACCTCTGCCGCAACGTTCTTCAGGCAGATCGGCGCGACGGTCGGCGTTGCGGTGTTCCTGTCGATGCTGTTCACGCAGCTCACCCCGAAGACGGGGGACGCACTGATGGCCGCGAGTTCGACGCCGGCATTCCAGCAGGCGGTGCAGAGTGCGGCAGGCAGTTCCGATCCACTCGAATCCGGCTTCGCTCAGGCGATCGCCTCGGGTGATGCCTCGGTCGCAGGCAGTGCGTTGCAGGACAGCTCGTTCATCCAGAAGCTCGAACCCGCACTCGCCGAGCCTTTCCGCATCGGGTTCTCCGACGCCATGGACTACGTGTTCCTGGCCGTGTCGATTCTGATGGTCCTCGGATTCGTACTGGTGCTCTTCCTGAAGGAGGTTCCGCTGCGCACGCAATCGGGACTGGCTGCAGCTCGGCAGCAGCGGGACGAGGAGGCCAGTGCGGCCGAACAGGCAGGGGAGAAGTAAGAGGGCACGCGAGGTGCTCTGCCGAGGCCCGGCCCGGTTACTTCCGCGGCCGGGCCCGGTCTGTTTCGATGTGACGAAACACAGAGACGGCTACGTGCAGCTCGGTCCGGTGCGAACCTGGTTCGCCGACACCGGCGAGGGGTCTGAGCCGGGTGCCCCCGTGGTGCTGATGCATCCGGGTGGGGTGGATTCGACGGCCCTGGACGTCACCACGGCGTCGCTGGCCTCGGCGTTTCGCGTCTACACGCCGGAACGCCGAGGCCATGGGCGCACGGCGAATGTTTCGCCCATGACGTTCGCGGCGATGGCGTCGGACATGATCGAGTTCCTCGAGAATGTCGTCGGCGGGCCGGCTCGGTTGGCCGGATGCAGCGATGGCGCGGTGGTGGCTCTCCTCGTCGCGTTGCAGCGGCCGGACCTGGTGGATCGGCTCGCATGCGTAGCGGGCGTGTTTCACCGAGATGGGTGGGGCGGGGGTGTCTCCGACGGGGCGGACAGATCCGAATTCGCGCGCGATCTCGACGACATGCATCGAAGTGCCCCAGCTCTCGCGGCGAACGACCTTGCCGAGCTCGCGGTGCGCACGCTCGTGATGATCGGCGACGACGACGAGGTGAGCATCGAGCACGCGGCCGAGTTCTACCGAAGCGTGCCCGTCGCCGAACTGGCGATCGTGCCGGGAACCTCGCATGGGTTGCTGGTCGAGAAGCCCGCGCTGTGCAACGCGATTCTGTTGGACTTCCTCACCCACGACCCAGTGCAGACCTTCGCGCCGATCCGGCGAATCTGACCGTCTCAGCCTGTGTGGCCGACGGTTCGGCCGATGCCCTCGAACAGCACGTCCAGTCCCCGCTCGAGCTCGCGGGCACCGTCGTACGCCGTGATGAGCGAAGGCAGGGTGGACAGCAGCGGAAATTCGCCGGTGGGGAGTCGGCGTAGTGCCAGACGTACGAGATCGCCGGTCTCGTCTGCACTCCTGCCGGCTTCCTGCGTCTCGCTCAGCACGTGACCTCGGAGGAAGGATTTCAGCATCCGATAGGTCGAAAGTGCCTCGGGCACAGTGAATCCTGCGTTGGACAACAGGCCGAGTACGCTCTCGAGCGACGCCAGAGATCGAGACGTGCCCAGGCCGAGAGGGGTGCGCTGCGGCCGCGTCGACAGCAGAATCACCGCGTTCGGATGGGCAATGGCCAATTCGCGGTAGTGCCGAGCGAATGTCCTCAATTGCTCTTGCCACCGGCAATCGTCGACATCGACCGTGACGAGCGTGCGGAGGATGGAATCGGCGACGGCGTCGAGCAGCGCTTCCTTGGTGGGAACGTAGCGGTACACCGTCATCGGATCGCGATCGATCGATGCCGCCAGGTTCCGAATCGACAGACTCTCCAGTCCGGTTCGGTCGACGATGGACAGTGCCGCTGACACCACGAACTCACGATCGATCTTTGCTCTGGAGCTCGAGAAGAATTGGTCCGAAGGAGCCATCGGCTCCCACCGCCTTCCGTCGTTTCGATGAGAAGCGTATCGACCGTTTAGCGGCCCGTAAACAAACTTGTTGTTCGACAACGACTTTGGCTTGACTGCTTACCCTACACGTGGTGGGCTGTAGCCCTACACCGTAGAGATACGGGGAAACTCTTAGTCGCGGAGTGGGACCGAGCCTTCGCTGATGTACATTCCTGTCGCCCGGCTGCCGACAGCTGGCCGGCGACGCCATCGAAGTATCTCTTCGCCACGCCTCAGTGATGAGCAGACCGGACGCTCGATAGGTGCGGATCTACTGAAGCACAGACCAATTCGTCGAGAACTCGTCGGTTGACACCCGAAGCCGACAACACGCCTGCTTCGGACCCTCCAAGCAGATCGGTATGCAATCCATGCACGTTCCGCCGCCCAGTCATCCATCCACCGCCCCCGGTCGCGGCCGGGCTCTCGTCCCGCTGGCCGGGACGATCGCTCTCGCAACCAGCGCACTGATGCTGGTCAATGCCCCTCTCGCGCTCGCTCAGCCGACTACCGTCGGGCTGGGAACCGCCGCGAGCTATGCCGTGCTGGCCGGTTCCAAGATCACGAACACCGGACCGTCGAAAATCGGCGGCAACATCGGAGTGAGCCCTGGCGTCGGTGTCGAACCGTTCATCACCGGATTCCCGCCGGGTGAGCTCACCAGCGGGGTTGTCAACGATCGTAATTCGGTTGCGGCGCAGGCAAAAGCGGATCTGAGTACCGGGTACGACGACGCGGCCGGACGGCCGGGAGCAACCTCTACCGGAGTCGAACTGGGTGGTCAGACACTGCTGGCCGGCCTGTACGGCTCTGGCACGCTCGGCCTCACCGGAACACTGACACTCGATGCGCAGGGCGACGCCAATGCTGTGTTCATCTTCCAAGCTGCATCCACGTTGATCACGGCGTCCGACAGCAGTGTCTCGCTGATCAACGGGGCCAACGCCTGCAATGTGTTCTGGCAGGTCGGAAGCTCGGCCACGCTCGGTACCAATACCGATTTCGTGGGAACGGTCATGGCTCGGGCGTCGATCACTGCGACCACCAATGCCGATGTGCAGGGGCGACTGCTGGCTCTCGACGGTGCCGTCACCCTCGACTCGAACACCATCACCAACCCCGGCTGTGGGGCAACCGAGCCTCCGGTGACCACGACGCCTCCGACGACCACGCCTCCTGTCACGACCACGCCGCCCGTCACGACGGAGCCTCCGGTGACCACGCCTCCCGTTACGACGACGCCTCCGGTGACCACGCCGCCCGTCACGACGACGCCGGGTGATGGTGGCGGTACTCCGGGCACGCCGGGTGATGGTGGCGGTACACCGCCGATCGTGATCGATGTGCCCCCGATTCCGGGCCTACCTCCGATTCCCGGCATCACGCTCCCACCGATCCCGGGCGTCCCGAACACGCCGAATCAGCCGAATCAGCCGAACACGCCGAATCAGCCCAACACTCCCAACCAGCCGAACACACCGAACCAGCCGAACACTCCGAACCAGCCCAACACTCCGAGTGGCCCTGATCAGCCGGGCACGTACAACCCGGGTGGTCAGATCACGCAGATTCCCAATGGTGGCGTAGAAACCGGTGACGGCAGTATGTCATCGCCGTCGTCCGATTCGTCGGTCGTGACGATGTGGACCGTGCTCGCGTTGCTCACCGTAGGTGCGGTCTCGGTGACGATGATGACTCGTCGTCGGCGCTGATCTTCGATGCGCTCGTTCGCGCAGGTGCGCTCGGCTTCTGCCTGCCCCGCCCGCCGCACCACCCTGTATCGGGTCGTGCTGCGGGCGGGGGCGGCAGTGTCCTTCATGTCGCTGTTGCTGATTTCCGGGTGTGCAACGCCGTCGGATTCGGTTGATACCGAGAGCAATTCGCCGTCGGTGAGCATCTCGGTTCCGGTAGAAGAGGCACCGACCGACGATGTCGCAGATCCGTCGGCTTCCTCGACCGCCGGATCGCCTCCGGCCCGCGTCGAAATTCCGGCGATCGACGTCGATTCGGATGTGATGGGCCTCGGTCTGCTTCCGGACGGTTCCATGGAGGTTCCGGCGGGAGGCTTTCCGGCCGGCTGGTACACCGGATCGCCGGTTCCAGGTCAGCTCGGTCCGTCGATCGTGGCCGGGCATGTCGATTGGGGTGGTAGCCCCGGGGTGTTCTATCGACTCCACGATCTCGAACAGGGTGACGAGGTCACCATCGTCAGCGAGGACGGCAATGCGGTCCGGTTCGTCGTCAGTGCAGTCGAGCAATATGCGAAGGACGCGTTCCCCTCCGACAAGGTGTACGGCGATATCGATCATCCCGGCCTACGCCTGATCACGTGCGGTGGGCCGTTCGACTCGAACGTGTCGAGCTACGAGGACAACATCGTCGTGTACGCCGATCGCGTCTGAGTTGGTCGACCGACGTCGGCGAGCAGTAGTGCGCTGATCGCGCCCTGCCGAGGCCGCCCGGCCTCACTCCGGAACGAGTGTGAACCGCTCGAGTACCACCTGCGTGTTCTCGCCGACGGTGAAGTGTGGGTCGCCCAGTTCTTCGCGGACCTCCGTCGAATGCCAGAACTGCTCATGCCCGGCTCGCCATTGCGCTACGTCGGCGTAGCCCTCACCCTCGTCGAGGGCGTGCTGCAGCGAAACATCTTTCAGTGCAACGATTTCTACCGAGATCGTTTCGACTACCGCGACCGTATTTCCTGCCGAGTCCACCACCGCACCGCGGTCGCCGACTCGCGGCAGTGCCTCATCCCGGTACTGAACCAACAGGCTGGCCGTGGTGGTCTTGGCACCGGACAGAACAGCCGCAATCAGGGTCTCTCGCAGCGGGCCAGGGTAGGCGAATTCGACGATCGGAAGTTCGGTGGCATCATATTTCGAGATCGGCCCACACCAGTCGGTGGTCCGACGGGTGCTCGGGTAGATCCGGCCAGTACACCTGCGAATCGATCACCGTCAGGTCGTCCGAGGGAAGCACGTAGTCCACGCGCAGGTCTCCCGGCGTCGGATCGGCGAAATCGGCTGTGTCCGTGCCGTGTCCATCGGACGTGGGGGCCGGGTCCTGTACTCGTGGTAGATCGAGAACCTGCGCGATGGCTCCCTCGACGGAGTCGCCGTCGACCGGGTCGCTGTTCTGATCGCCCAGCATGACGAACGACGCGCCCTCGTCCAGTCCGCCGCGCACGCCCTTGTCGTCGTAGAGGTAGTCCGCGCCGGAGATGTAGTCGGCACTGAGCCGGATCTCGTCGTGATTGCGCTTGCCGTTGCGGTCTTCCGGTCCGTCGAAGGACGGGGGAGTGGGGTGCGAGGCCAGTACATGCAGAGTCCGGCCGTTCACGACGATCGGCACGTCCCAGTGCGATTTACTGGACAGTCGCAGCGCATCGGAGTCATCTCCGTAGTAGTCACGTGGCAACAGTGAATCCGGCATGTCCTTCCACAGAAAGTTCTGGAACGTGCGCACCGAATCTGTGTCGATCGGATACTTCGAGAACACCACCATCCCGTACTGACCTGGGAACTGTCCGAATCCCCAGGCATCGCCCGGGCCGCCGAGTTCGCCGTCCTGGTCCAGGTCCAGTCCCGAGTCCACACCGGTGTTGACGGGCGCGGTGTACCAGTACGGGTACTGGTTGTCGAGATAGTTCTCGCCGAACAACCTCGCCGCATCGTCACCCGAGTAGTCGAACTCGTTGATCAGCAACACATCCGGCGAGTGTGCGGCGATGGTGTCGGCCACTGCGCGCGCCTGTGCGTTCTCGCCGGCCAGATCGGCCACCAACTGGCCGGCCTCGGGTCGATTGAGACTTGCGTTGAACGTTGCGACCCGGATGCTCGTCCTCTCGTCGGAGGCGCGTCCGCCGGCGGGGGAGACGTCTGTCGCCGAGCAGCCTGCGGCAGCGACGGTGAGGGCAACGGCAGTGAGGGCGACGGTGACGGTCACAAGTCTCGGCATTTTCACGTTCGTCACCGTAGATACGGCAAGCGAACACGAGGTAACAAATTAACAAGCAGTCGTGCTTGCTTTTTTCTCGACCCTTTGTGAAGCTGAACCCATGGCAGACCTCCACTCCCTCGTCGACGATCTGCGCGCCGAGGGCGACGACCTCGATGCGCTCGTGGGCGAACTGACTTCCGAGCAGTGGGCGACACCGACCCCCGCTGCAGGCTGGACCATCGCCCACCAGATCGGCCACCTGTCCTGGACGGATCACGTCGCGGAACGAACCACGTCCGCGGCCTCCGGCGATACCGAGGCCGAAACAGAGTTCGGCGTCACGCTGAAGAAGGCATGGGAGGACCCCACCGGCTTCGTCGACGCCGCCGCCGAGGAGGAATCCCGGAATCCGGACCTGTTGAGCACCTGGCGTACCCGACGCCGCGCCATGACCGAGGCCCTGACACAGGTCCCGTCCGGAACCAAGATCGCGTGGTTCGGACCCCCGATGAGCGCCGCCTCGATGGCCACTGCCCGGTTGATGGAGACCTGGGCACACGGACAGGACGTCGCCGACGCGCTGGGGATCACGCGCACTGCCACCGACCGGATCCACGGTGTTGCCCACATCGGCGTCCGAACAAGAGATTTCGCCTATGTGGTGAACCAGCAGGCTCCGCCGAGCGAACCGTTCCGGATCGAGCTCACCGCACCGTCGGGTCAGCTCTGGGCCTGGGGGCCCGAGAACGCCTCTCAACGTGTCCTCGGCCCCGCCCTGGACTTCTGCCTTCTCGTCACCCAGCGCGCACATCGCGACAACCTCGACCTCCAGGTCGAAGGAGCCGATGCACTGCACTGGCTCACCATCGCCCAAGCCTTCGCAGGCCCTCCCGGAGTAGGACGAGAGAAAGCATGACAGTCCGTATCGGCAACTGTTCCGGCTTCTACGGAGACCGGATCTCCGCGATGCGCGAGATGCTGGAGGGCGGTGAACTCGATTACCTCACCGGTGACTACCTTGCAGAGCTTACGATGCTCATTCTCGGCCGCGACCGGATGAAGGACGCGACTCGCGGCTACGCCAAAACCTTTCTGCGCCAGGCCGAGGACTGTCTGGGTCTGGCCCTGGACAAGGGCGTCAAGATCGTGGCGAACGCCGGCGGACTCAATCCGCGGGGCCTCGCCGAGGCATTGAACAAGCTCGACTCCGGCGCGAAGATCGCCTACGTAGACGGCGACGATCTCCTCGATCGTGCTGCCGAGCTCGATCTCGGAAGTCCACTGACTGCCAATGCCTATCTCGGCGCGTGGGGAATCGTGGAATGCCTGAACTCCGGTGCAGACGTCGTCGTGACGGGCCGCGTCACCGATGCCAGCGTGATTGTCGGGCCTGCAGCAGCACACTTCGGTTGGGCCCGCACCGATTACGACGCCCTGGCTGGAGCAGTCGTCGCCGGGCACGTCATCGAGTGCGGAACACAGGCCACCGGTGGCAACTATTCGTTCTTCACCGAGATCGCGGACATGTCTCGACCGGGCTTTCCGATCGCGGAAATTCACCGTGACGGCTCGAGCGTCATCACCAAGCACGAGGGCACCGGCGGCGCGGTCAGCGTCGGCACCGTCACCGCTCAGTTGCTCTACGAAATCACCGGCGGACGCTACGCGAACCCCGATGTCACCGCGCGAATCGACTCGGCGATCCTGACTCGAGAATCGAGCGATCGCGTGTCGATCACCGGGGTGAGCGGAGAGGCACCGCCGCCCACCTACAAGGTCTCCCTCAACGCACTCGGTGGCTTCCGCAACGAATTCACGATGGTCCTCACCGGTCTCGACATCGAAGCCAAAGCCGCACTCGCGCAGCGTCAGTTCGAGTCCTGGCTGTCCAACCGGCCGGCCGAGCTGGACTGGACTCTGGTGCGCACCGACAAGCCGGACGCCGAGACCGAGGAGACGGCCAGCGCGCTGCTGCGCTGCGTGGCCCGCGACAGCAACCCCGACGTAGTCGGACGTCAGTTCTCATCGGTGGCAATAGAACTCGCACTGGCCAGCTATCCGGGATTCTCGGTGACCGCGCCGCCGGGAAACGGAGCCCCGTACGGGGTGTTCACCGCCGGCTTCGTCGACGCGGCCGAGATCGCACACGTCGCGCATTTCGCCGACGGCACCGACAGCGTCATCGCCCCGTCGCCACAGACCCGAGCACTGGAGGAACTCGAACAGCCAGCGCTGCCCACACCCAGGCCACACGAACCCACCATCCGAGCTCCACTCGGAATCCTCGCCGCTGCGCGAAGCGGAGACAAAGGCGGCAGTGCCAACGTCGGGGTCTGGGTGCGCACCGAGGATGAATTCGCCTGGCTGGTACATGCATTGACGATCGACACTCTGAAGAAGATGCTGCCCGAGGCCGAGCCGCTGACCGTAACCCGGCACGTGCTGCCGAACCTGAAGGCGGTGAACTTCGTCATCGACGGCATCCTCGGCCAAGGCGTCGCATCACAGGCGAGATTCGATCCACAGGCCAAGGGGCTCGGTGAGTGGCTGCGGTCACGGCACATCGAAATTCCCGAAACGCTTGCTTACAGCTCAGGAGTGGAGCCTGCGGAACGACCCGGCGGCTCAGGAGTGGAGCCTGCGGAACAACCTGATAAGAAGGGAGAACTCGGATGAGTATCTGGACGACGCCCGAGCGTCTGCAGCTCCGAAAGACCGTCCGCAGTTTCGTGGAGCAGGACATCGCGCCGTATCTGAATCAGTGGGAGAACGACGGCGAGATTCCGCGTGAGCTGCACAAGAAGGCCGCAGCGCTCGGTTTGATCGGAGCCGGGTTTCCCGAGGAGGTCGGCGGCGACGGCGGGGATCTCGCCGACGCCGTGGTGATCTGCGAGGAGATGCACCAGGCCGGTGCCTCGGGTGGTCTGTTCGCCTCACTGTTCACCAGCGGAATCGCCCTGCCGCACTTGATCGCAGCGGGTGATGCCGATCAGATCGAGAAGTGGGTACGGCCCACATTGGCGGGGGAGAAGATCGGTTCGCTCGCGATCACCGAGCCCGGTGGCGGCTCGGATGTCGGCCATCTCAGAACGAAGGCTGTCAGGGACGGCGAGCACTACCTCGTGAACGGGTCCAAGACGTACATCACCTCCGGCTGCCGAGCCGATTTCGTCGTCACCGCGGTCCGCACGGGCGGCGACGGTGCGGCCGGGGTATCACTTCTCGTCATCGAGAAGGGGACGCCCGGTTTCGAGGTCACCGGCAAGCTCGACAAGATGGGCTGGCGTGCCTCCGATACGGCCGAACTGTCGTTCGTCGACGCCCGGGTTCCGGTGCGCAATCTGGTCGGGGCCGAGAACAGTGGCTTCGCGCAGATCGCGCAGGCGTTTCTCACCGAGCGGATCGCGCTGGCCGCCCAGGCCTACGCCAGCGCGCAACGGTGCCTCGATTTGACGCTGCAGTGGGTCCGCGATCGTGAGACATTCGGAAAGCCGCTCATCGCACGGCAATCCGTGCAGAACACCGTCACCGAAATGGCGCGCAAGATCGACATCGCGCGGGTATATACCCGCGCGCTGGTCGAGCGGTCGATGCAGGAGAACCAGGACTTCATCGCCGAGGTCTGCTTCGCCAAGAACACCGCCGTCGAGTCCGGGGAGTGGGTGGCCAATCAAGCGGTGCAACTGTTCGGCGGACTCGGTTACATGCGTGAGAGCGAGGTCGAGCGGCAGTATCGGGACATGCGCATCCTCGGCATTGGCGGGGGCACCACCGAGATTCTCACCGGACTGGCAGCAAAACGATTGGGGTATCAGGCATGAGCGTGCTCGAGTCCACCCTCGACACCACTTCGGAGCAATTCGCTGTGAGTGTCGAGGCCATGAACACCAAGCTCGACGAGATCGACGCAGAGCACTCGAAAGCTCTGCTCGGCGGCGGCGAGAAGTACATCGAGCGGCACCGTAAGCGCGGCAAGCTGCTCGCCCGCGAACGTATCGAGTTGCTGATCGACGAGGACTCCGCGTTTCTCGAACTGTGCCCACTTGCGGCCTGGGGCAGCGATTTCCCGGTCGGGGCCAGCACTGTCATGGGGATCGGTGTGGTGTGCGGGGTCGAGTGTCTGATCGTCGCCAACGATCCGACGGTCCGCGGCGGAGCCAGTAATCCGTGGACCCTCAAGAAGGGATTCCGCGGCAACGACATCGCAACCCAGAACCGACTTCCGGTCATCTCCCTGGTCGAGTCCGGCGGTGCCGATCTGCCGACACAGAAGGAGGTGTTCATCCCCGGTGGGCGCATGTTCCGCGACCTGACGCAGCTCTCCGCGGCGGGCATACCCACGATTGCCCTGGTGTTCGGCAACTCCACTGCCGGTGGCGCCTACATCCCCGGCATGTCCGATCACGTCGTCATGGTCAAAGAGCGGTCCAAGGTTTTCCTCGCGGGCCCGCCTCTGGTCAAGATGGCCACCGGTGAGGACTCCGACGACGAGTCACTCGGCGGGGCCGAGATGCACGCTCGAAAGTCCGGTCTCGCAGACTACTTCGCCGTCGACGAGCAGGATGCCATCCGGATCGGCCGCAACATAGTGTCCCGATTGAACTGGAAGAAGAAGGGGCCCGAGCCGCGCGCCGAGGTCGTCGAACCGCTTGCGGACCCCGAGGATCTGCTCGGCATCGTCCCCACCGATCTGAAGATCCCGTTCGACCCACGCGAGGTCATCGCCCGCATCGTCGACGGTTCCGATTTCGACGAGTTCAAACCCATGTACGGAGGGTCGCTCGTCACGGGTTGGGCCCAGTTGCACGGCTACCCGATCGGCATCCTCGCCAATGCTCGCGGCGTGCTGTTCAGCGAGGAATCGCAGAAGGCAACCCAGTTCATCCAGCTGGCGAATCGGTCTGACACGCCACTTCTGTTTCTGCACAACACCACCGGATACATGGTCGGCAGAGAGTACGAGGAAGGCGGCATGATCAAGCACGGCTCGATGATGATCAACGCCGTCTCCAATTCGACAGTGCCGCACATCTCGATCCTGCTCGGTGCTTCCTACGGCGCCGGCCATTACGGTATGTGCGGCCGCGCCTTCGATCCACGCTTTCTCTTCGCCTGGCCGTCGAGCAAGTCCGCCGTGATGGGCGGCGCGCAACTCGCCGGTGTCATTTCCATCGTCGGACGGGCCGCCGCGGAGGCTCGCGGCCAAGCCTTCGACGCCGAGGCCGACGCAGGGCTGCGCGCCATGATCGAAGCCCAGATCGAAGCCGAGTCGCTGCCGATGTTTCTCTCCGGGCGCCTGTACGACGACGGCGTCATCGATCCCCGTGACACCCGTACGGTAGTGGGAATGTGCCTGTCGGCCATTGCATCTGCCCCGATCGAAGGCACCGCCAACTTCGGTGTCTTCCGGATGTGAGAGACATGCTGAACAGCATCCTGGTAGCCAACCGTGGTGAAATCGCTCGACGTGTCTTCACCACGTGCCGAGCCGAAGGAATCGACACCGTCGCGGTGTTCTCGGACGCCGATGCGAACTCCCCGCACGTACGGGAGGCCGACGCCGCCGTACGCCTGCCCGGCAACAGCTCGTCCGAGACCTATCTGCGCGGTGAACTCGTCATCGCCGCCGCGGTACAGGCCGGAGCCGACGCAGTGCATCCGGGATACGGATTCCTCTCCGAGAACGCCGATTTCGCGCAGCAGGTGCAGAACGCGGGCCTGACCTGGATCGGACCGCCCGTCAAGGCCATCGAACTGATGGGGTCCAAGGTCGAGTCGAAGAAGATGATGGCCGACGCAGGTGTGCCGGTGTTGACCCAGCTCGATCCCGCGTCGGTCACCGCGAACGAACTCCCGGTGTTGATCAAGGCCTCCGCTGGAGGTGGCGGGCGCGGCATGCGCATCGTGCGCAGCCTCGAGAACCTGCAGTCCGAACTCGAAGCGGCCGAGCGGGAGGCACTCTCGGCATTCGGTGACGGCACGGTATTCGTAGAGCGGTACATCGAGACCGGCCGGCACATCGAAGTCCAGGTGATGGCCGACCGATTCGGCACCGTGTGGACGGTGGGTGAGCGTGAATGCTCGATCCAACGCCGACACCAGAAGGTGGTCGAAGAAGCGCCGTCGCCGCTCGTCGAACGCATCGACGGTATGCGTGGGAAACTCTTCGAGGCGGCGAGACTGGCTACCGAGGCCATCGGCTACGAGGGTGCGGGGACCGTGGAATTCCTCGCCGACGACAGGGGCAACTTCTTCTTCCTCGAGATGAACACCCGTCTGCAGGTGGAGCATCCGGTCACAGAATGTACGACAGGTCTGGATCTGGTTGCGCTGCAGATTCGGGTGGCAGCGGGGCAGCGATTGCCTGCCGAGCAACCCACGACGCGCGGGCACTCCATCGAGGTTCGGCTCTATGCCGAGGATCCGGCTCTGGATTGGCAACCGCAGAGCGGTGCCGTGCACCGATTCGAGATCCCCGGCGCGCACTTCGAGGTGCTCACTCGTGCCGGGATCAGAGTGGACTCCGGGGTCGAGACGGGCAGTGTGGTGAGCACTCACTACGACCCGATGCTCGCCAAGGTCATCTCCTTCGCGCCGACGCGAGACCAGGCCGCGAACCTGCTGGCGAAAGCGCTGCAGCGGGCCACTATCCACGGCCTGAAGACCAACCGTGATCTGCTGGTCAACATTCTGCGGCATCCTGCATTCCTGGCGGGGGACACCGACACCGCGTTCTTCGACACCCACGGCCTCGATGTTCTGTCCCGACCGATTGCGCAGGGTCGCTCCGAACAGTTGTCCGTGCTCGCGGCGGCCCTCGCCGATGCATCGAGCAACAGGCAGCGGGCCCGTGTGAATGCGGGACTGCCCGCGGGGTGGCGAAACCTTCGATCGCAACCGCAGCGGAAGACCTACGACGACATCGTCGTCGAGTACTCGATCGGTCGCGGTGGTCTCACCTGCTCGGTGGACGGCGTGTCGTTGGACGATGTCGAACTCGTCGAGAACACTCCGATGTCGGTGACGCTCGACGACAGGGGAATTCGTCGCACCTTCGAGGTGCACAGCTACGGATCGGCTGTGTTCGTCGACTCCGCTCTCGGCCCGGTGCGGTTGGTTCGGGCACCTCGTTTCACCGACCCGGCAGACGAGGTGGCGGCCGGGTCGCTGTTGGCTCCGATGCCGGGCAGTGTCATCAGAGTTGCTGCAGCGCAGGGCGATACCGTCACGATGGGCCAGCCGATCCTGTGGCTGGAGGCCATGAAGATGGAACACACGATCACTGCACCCGCAGACGGTGTGCTCACCGAGCTCAACGTCCAGCAGGGTCAGCAAGTCGAAGTAGGGCAAGTTCTGGCAGTAGTAGGAGAGGAACAAGCATGAGTTTCATCGAAACCGAAGAGCAGAAGGGGCTGCGTCACGCGGTCTCGTCACTGGGCAAGCGGTACAACTACATCGACTACGTGTTGCCCAGAGCGCGCAAGGGCGAGCCGCTGACCGAACTGTGGAACGAGGCAGGCAAGCTCGGCTTCCTCGGCGTCAACCTGCCCGAGGAATACGGCGGAGGCGGCGCGGGCATCTACGAACTCGCGCTCGTCCAGGAGGAGTTGTCCGCGCACGGTGCCGGTCTGTTGCTCGTCGTCGTCAGCCCGGCGATCTGCGGCACCATCATCGGCAGATACGGCACAGCCGATCAGAAGCAGAAGTGGCTCACCGGCCTCGCCGACGGCTCCAAGATCATGGCCTTCGGTATCACCGAACCCGACGCCGGCTCCAACTCACATCAGATCACCACCACGGCCCGTCGCGATGGCGACGAGTGGGTGTTGAAGGGCAACAAGATCTATATCTCCGGTGTCGATCAGGCCGATGCGGTGTTGATCGTTGCACGCACCGAGGATTCCAAGACCGGCAAGCTCAAGCCCGCCCTGTTCATCGTTCCTACCGACGCGCCCGGTCTGCAGAAGACACAGATGGACATGGACATCGTCGAGCCCGATCACCAGTTCGTGTTGTTCCTCGACGACGTCCGCCTGCCCGCCGAGTCACTCGTCGGCGAGGCCGACGCCGCCCTGATGCAGCTGTTCGCGGGCCTGAACCCCGAACGCATTCTCGGTGCCGCGATGGCGATCGGCATCGGCCGGTACGCCATCGACGCCGCGGTGAAGTACGCCAATGAGCGCACGGTCTGGAAGGCACCGATCGGGGCGCATCAGGGACTGTCTCATCCGTTGGCGCAGTGCAAGATCGAGCTGGAGCTCGCGAAGCTGATGATGCAGAAAGCAGCTGTGCTCTACGACTCCGGCGACGATTTCGGTGCCGCCGAGGCCGCGAACATGGCCAAATACGCTGCCGCCGAGGCCAGCATCAAGGCGCTCGATCAGGCGATCCAGACCCACGGAGGTGCCGGTCTGACCAGCGAGTACGGCTTGGCGGCGCTGCTCGGGAACGCCCGTATAGCGCGTGTGGCACCGGTGAGTCGAGAGATGATTCTGAACTTCGTGAGCCAGCATTCGCTCGGACTGCCGAGAAGCTACTGATGGCGGTCACGTACGAGTTGGCAAGCGGGACAGCGTACGTGACGCTGGATTCGCCGGAGAATCGAAATGCGCTGTCCTCGGTGTTGGTCGAGGAGCTCACCGCCGGATTCACCGCGGCGGCGCAGGATCGAGCCGTCCGAACGATCGTGCTGGGTCACACAGGTACGACGTTCTGCGCCGGAGCCGATCTGCGCGAGGTCGGCTCGTCACCGGAACTTCGTACTCGGCAGATGCTCGACGTGATGCGGTTGATCATCGACACCCCGAAGCCCGTGATCGCACGCATCGATGGGCATGTGCGAGCAGGCGGCATGGGATTGGTCGCGGCCTGCGACATCGCAGTCGCCGGGCCGGAGAGCTCGTTCGCACTCACCGAGGTTCGCCTCGGTCTCGCCGCGTCGGTGATTTCCGTGGCCGTCCTACCGCGATTGTCATCGCGGGCCGCGAGTCGCTACTTTCTCACCGGCGAGACCTTCGACGGGGCCGTCGCCGAGGCCATCGGGCTGATCACCGCGGCCGAGGACTCGCCTACGGCTGCCGTTGCCGACTACACGACCATGTTCGGCAAGTGCTCGCCGCAGGGTCTGGCCGAGTCGAAGGGGCTCACCACAGCGGCGATCCGGCGCGAGATCGACGAGCGCGGGACGGCCGTGGCCGAGCAATCTGCCAGGTTGTTTGCATCGGACGAGGCCAGAGAGGGGATGATGTCCTTTCTGGAGAAGAGGTCCCCGTCCTGGGCGGCTCAGTAAGTAGAGGGAGATGGTGGTGGCGCGCGAACCCAAGCAGGACCGAAGCAGGGTGACGCGTCAGCGACTGCTGGAGGCGACGATCGACTCGCTCTCCGAGCAGGGCTGGGGCGCAACGACGGTCGGTGTGGTCGCCGAGCGCGCAGGCGTCTCCCGCGGCGCCACCCAACACCATTTCCCGACGCGTGAAGACTTGATCACCGGCGCACTCGAGTACATGTTCGACCTGCGAATGGACCACGCACGCCGCGAGGCACAGGACATCCCGCCGGGGCCGGGGCGGACGAAGCTCGTGGTGGAGCGGCTCGTCGAGTACTACACCGGTCCGATGTTCAAAGCGGCACTGCAGGTGTGGACGGCTGCATCGGCCGACCCGGAGCTACGCGATCGGATCGTGCCGCTCGAGGAACGGTTCGGCCGCCGGGCCCACAAGATGGCCGTCGAGAATCTCGGGGTGGACGACAACGATCCGGTCACTCACCGTCTCGTCCAGGCGACCCTGGATCTGGCCCGCGGTCTGGGTCTGGCCGATGTGCTCACCGACGATGCGCGGCGACGCGTCGAGATCGTCCGCACCTGGGCAGATGTACTCGACTCCTCGCTCAACGCCAGGGACACAGCTGGATCGATAGCGCTCTGATTCGCCCGGTCTGCAGCACCTGGCAACCTGTGCTTGAGTCTGGCTGGTGACTTCCGATACCGCTCGCGTGCACCGCGGCCACATCTTTCACGTCGCCGGCTCGCCCACGATGGTCGAGGCCGCGGCTGCGCTGGTGTCGATTCCCGATGGCGTCCTCGTCGTCGGCGATGACGGTGTCATCGAGTTCTGCGGTGAATTCGATTCACTTCCAAGTCGATTCGCTGACCTGTCGGTGGCCGATCATCGTCCGGGCTTCCTCCTGCCGGGATTCGTCGACACACATATTCACTTCCCGCAGACCTACGCCGGAGACTCGTACGGCGGCGGCCAGCTGCTCGAATGGCTGAACACGTGCATCTTCCCGTCCGAGTCCCGCTTCGCCGATCCCGAGTTCGCAGCCGCAGCGGCCAGGGACTTCTGTGCCGCACGCATCCGGGCGGGCACCACACAGGCGATGGTGTTCGGGTCGGCCTTCCCTCATGCGCAGGATTCGCTGTTCTCCGAGACGAGCAGGCACGGACTACGCATCGTCAGCGGTCGCGGAGTCCAGACCACCGGCCCGTCGTCCGCCCAGGCCCTGATCACCAGCGAGAACGAGGCCATCCGGCTGGTCTCGGAGGAGATCGAGAAGTGGCACGCTGCAGATACCGGCGACGTCGACACGGCCATGCTGCACGTGGCCGTCGTACCGAGGTTTTCGCTCTCGGTCACCACGCAGACGCTGAAGAATCTCGGTGACCTCTACGATTCGGTGCGAACGCGAGGTGTCTACTTCCACACGCATCTGAACGAGAACAACCGGCCGGGCACCGGCGAGATCGACGCCACCAAGGCCGCGTATCGAGTGGACAACTATCTCGACACCTACGACGGCAAATTCCTGCCCGGTTCGCAGGTCGGCGGCAAGAGCTTCCTCGGCAAGCGCAGCATCCTCGCTCACGCCGTCCACTGTCAGGACGCCGAGTTGGCACGGATGGCCGAGACCGGTACATCCATCGCGCACTGTCCCACCTCCCAGCAATTTCTCGGCTCGGGCACGATGCCATGGAAACGAACCGTCGCCGCGGGGGTGAACATCGCCATCGGATCCGATTTCGGCGGCGGCGACGAATGGCTACTGCCGCAGGTGCTCGCCGACGCATTCAAAGTGCACATCTCCGAGGCCGGAGACGCGGGGCTGTCCTTGCATCCGGCCGAGCTGTTGTTCACCGGAACTCTCGCCGGTGCCCGCGCGCTGGACATGGAGAGCCGAATCGGCAACTTCGACGCCGGCAAGGAAGCAGACTTCGTCGTGGTCGATCCGAACGCGTGGCCGAACTTGGCGGCGGCCATCGATCACGGCGTACGCGCCGAGGATCCAGAGCTGGCTCGGGAGCAAACGCTGTTCGCACTCTTGATGGCCATGCGCGAGCCCGCCATCGTCGGCGTGTATGTCCGAGGACGCGCCGTGCACGGCACATGACTCGGGGATCATCCGATTGATAGGTTCACAACGACACCCGAACTTCGGCACCGAACAGCAGGCGAAGGACGACATGAAGCGAGTGGCAGTGGTCATCACCGCAGTCGCCGCTCTGGTCGCCGGGTGCGGCGGCGAGGGCGACACCGCGTCCTCGTCCGCAGCCACGGACACGACCACCACCGCGGCGTACGAGCCCGGCCCCTTCTTCGGTGAATGCGGATCGATCTCCGATGCCGAGGTGCAATCCGCGTTCGGAGTGGGTCCGTTCGGGCAGATCACCCGTAACTCCGTCGGCTGCCAGTGGGAAACCGTGGGCTTCAGCGGTCCCCGCATCAGCTTCTCCTGGTACCGCGGCAGCCCGATCGGACGCGAACGTGCCGGTTCCGAGCTGATCGGTCGGCCCGCGAAGGACATCTCGATCGACGGCAACCCCGGGTTCGAGGCCGAGCAAGGACCCTTGTGCGAGATCGGTGTGCAGTTCGGCGACGACTTCATTCACTGGTCGATCACCTATTCCGACTCACCGGTGGTGCGGCCGCCCTGCGAGGTCGCGAACGAACTGGCGAAGCTGACCGTGGAGCGCAAGCAATGAGCACCAGACGTGTGATTGCCGCCGCAGCGACGCTGTTGCTTGCCGCAGGCTGCTCCCAGACCGTCGAGGGGACAGCCCGGCCTGCCGCGTTCGGTGGATCGGGTGGTGAAGAATTCACCAAGTTGTTGACCGAGTGCGATGCCGTCACCGACGACCAGATCCTCGACGCCACCGAGGCCGAGGACATCGCCCGGGGGTTCTTCGGGGCAATATGTCGGTGGGATCTCATCGGCTCCGCCGGTACCGTGAAGGTGACGTTCAACTGGTTCGAGTACGGCACCCTGGCCGCCGAGCGAGCCGCCGACGAGAAGATGAACTACACCGTCAGCGACACAACTGTCCAGGGCCGCAAAGCAATCCAGACGCAACGGCCGAACGATTCGGCGTCGTGTGGGGTTTCCGCGGGTGCGGATCGCTCGGGCATATTCGGGTGGTGGGTGCAGTATCAGCCGGACGTCGCTCATCCCGACCCCTGTCAGGCCGCGACCAAGCTCGCCGACCTCACTCTCAATCTGAGCCGGTAGCTCGAGCGGTCACAGCAGGGGTGTTTTGACCCGAGGCGACGCCGCCGGGTATCGTTATGGGTCGTGTCCGGCATGGCCGGAACGTTTGTGTGCCTATGCGAGGTACAGCCGTGCGCACGTTCGAGTGAAAGAGCGCGCAACCGGCTGGACGTGTGGGGGTATGCGACACACCCGACCGCGGGGTGCAAGAGACCCGCAGAAGTAGTACTGGAGCAGCAGCGGTACCGGGTGAGGAGCAGTGTTCTCTTGCTCCAACTGCTAGATCCCTGTTTATCGACACGAAGAAAGCCGGTTTATGCCAACGATCAACCAGCTGGTCCGTAAGGGACGCACCGACAAGGTCGCGAAACTGAAGACCGCTGCCCTCAAGGGCAGTCCCCAGCGCCGTGGTGTGTGCACTCGCGTGTACACCACCACCCCCAAGAAGCCGAACTCCGCTCTCCGTAAGGTCGCGCGTGTTCGCCTGACCTCCTCGGTCGAGGTCACCGCATACATCCCCGGTGAGGGTCACAACCTGCAGGAGCACTCGATGGTGCTCGTTCGCGGTGGTCGTGTGAAGGACCTCCCGGGTGTGCGTTACAAGATCATCCGCGGCTCGCTCGACACCCAGGGTGTCAAGAACCGCAAGCAGGCTCGCAGCCGCTACGGAGCCAAGAAGGAGAAGAGCTGATATGCCACGCAAGGGCCCAGCACCCAAGCGGCCGCTGATCAACGACCCGGTCTACGGATCGCCGTTGGTCACGCAGCTCGTCAACAAGATCCTCCTCGACGGCAAGAAGTCGACCGCAGAGCGCATCGTCTACCAGGCGCTCGAGCAGGTTCGCGAGAAGACCGGCAGCGATCCCGTCGTCACGCTCAAGCGTGGACTGGACAACGTCAAGCCGGCCCTCGAGGTTCGCAGCCGTCGCGTCGGTGGTGCCACCTACCAGGTGCCCGTCGAGGTTCGTCCCGGCCGCTCCACCACGCTGGCACTGCGCTGGCTGGTCACGTTCTCGCGCGCTCGTCGTGAGAAGACCATGGTCGAGCGTCTGGCGAACGAGTTGCTCGACGCCAGCAACGGCCTCGGTGCCGCTGTGAAGCGTCGCGAGGACACTCACAAGATGGCCGAAGCCAACAAGGCGTTCGCCCACTACCGCTGGTGATCTCCTCGCTCCGGTGGTGCTCGGAACTATCCGATACCGCCGGAGCGTTGATCAGCTCAGGCAATACCTCTTCCAACACCAAGGCGGGTTAACTCGTGGCACAGGACGTGCTGACCGACCTCAACAAGGTCCGCAACATCGGCATCATGGCCCACATCGATGCCGGCAAGACCACCACTACCGAACGCATCCTCTTCTACACCGGTATCTCCTACAAGATCGGTGAAGTTCACGATGGCGCAGCCACCATGGACTGGATGGAGCAGGAGCAGGAGCGTGGCATCACGATCACCTCTGCTGCCACGACGTGCTTCTGGAACGACAACCAGATCAACATCATCGACACCCCCGGTCACGTCGACTTCACCGTCGAGGTGGAGCGCTCGCTCCGCGTCCTCGACGGCGCTGTCGCAGTGTTCGACGGCAAAGAAGGTGTCGAGCCGCAGTCCGAGCAGGTGTGGCGTCAGGCCGACAAGTACGACGTGCCGCGTATCTGCTTCGTCAACAAGATGGACAAGCTCGGCGCTGACTTCTACTACACCGTGCAGACCATCGTCGATCGTCTCGGTGCCAAGCCGCTGGTCATCCAGCTGCCCATCGGTGCAGAGAACGAGTTCGAGGGCGTCATCGACCTCGTGCAGATGAAGGCGCTCGTGTGGAGCGGCGAGACCAAGCTCGGCGAGAAGTACGAGATCCAGGAGATCCCGGAACACCTCAAGGAGCGCGCAGACGAGTACCGCACGCAGCTGCTCGAGACCGTGGCCGAGTCCGACGAAGCGCTTCTGGAGAAGCACTTCGAGGGCGAAGAGCTCACGATCGAGGAGATCAAGGGCGCCATCCGCAAGATGACGGTCAACAGCGAGCTGTACCCGATTCTGTGTGGATCCGCGTTCAAGAACAAGGGCGTTCAGCCCATGCTCGACGCGGTCATCGACTACCTCCCGTCACCTCTCGACGTTGCCGAGACCGTCGGTCACGCCGTCGGCGACGAGGAGACCGAGCTCACTCGCAAGCCGTCCGCGGACGAGCCGTTCGCCGCTCTCGCGTTCAAGATCGCGACACACCCCTTCTTCGGCAAGCTGACCTACGTCCGGGTGTACTCGGGCAAGGTCGACTCCGGTGCTCAGGTCATCAACTCGACCAAGGGCAAGAAGGAGCGTCTGGGCAAGCTCTTCCAGATGCACTCCAACAAGGAGAACGCGATCGCGACCGCGTCCGCCGGTCACATCTACGCCGTCATCGGCCTCAAGGACACCACGACGGGTGACACGCTCTGCGATCCGCAGAACCAGATCATCCTCGAGTCCATGAGCTTCCCGGACCCGGTCATCCAGGTCTCGATCGAGCCGAAGACCAAGTCCGACCAGGAGAAGCTGGGAACAGCTATCCAGAAGCTCGCCGAAGAGGACCCCACCTTCTCGGTCAAGCTGGACGAGGACACCGGCCAGACGGTGATCGGCGGCATGGGCGAGCTCCACCTCGACATCCTGGTCGACCGCATGCGTCGCGAGTTCAAGGTCGAGGCCAACGTCGGCAAGCCGCAGGTCGCGTACCGCGAGACCATCCGCAAGACGGTCGACAAGCACGACTACACGCACAAGAAGCAGACCGGTGGCTCCGGCCAGTTCGCGAAGGTCATCATCAAGCTCGAGCCTTTCGAGGGCGAAGACGGCGCGACCTACGAGTTCGAGAACAAGGTCACCGGTGGTCGAGTGCCCAGGGAGTACATCCCCTCGGTCGACGCAGGTGCTCAGGACGCCATGCAGTACGGTGTTCTCGCCGGATACCCCCTGGTCAACGTCAAGGTCACACTGCTCGACGGTGCGTACCACGACGTCGACTCGTCGGAAATGGCCTTCAAGGTCGCCGGCTCACAAGCGTTCAAGGAAGCCGCCCGCAAGGCCAGCCCCGTCATTCTCGAACCCGTCATGGCCGTCGAGGTCATCACGCCCGAGGATTACATGGGTGAGGTCATCGGCGACCTGAACTCCCGCCGTGGTCAGATTCAGGCCATGGAGGAACGCAGCGGTGCCCGTATCGTCAAGGCACTGGTTCCGCTGTCGGAGATGTTCGGCTACATCGGAGACCTTCGGTCGAAGACACAGGGCCGCGCTAACTACTCCATGGTCTTCGATTCGTACGCAGAGGTTCCCGCGAACGTGTCGAAGGAAATCATCGCGAAGGCGACCGGAGAGTAACTCTCTCCCGGCTGCTGGACCACGCTCGACCTGTAATAAGTAACAACACATACGCGTGCGTGCCCCACGGGGCCACGCACAGATCAGTCCAGGAGGACACAGTGGCGAAGGCGAAGTTCGATCGGACGAAGCCGCACGTCAACATCGGCACCATCGGTCACGTTGACCACGGTAAGACGACGCTGACGGCTGCAATCACGAAGGTTCTGCACGACAAGTTCCCGGACCTGAACGAGGCATCGGCTTTCGATCAGATCGACAAGGCTCCGGAGGAGAAGGCTCGTGGTATCACGATCAACATCTCCCACGTCGAGTACCAGACCGACAAGCGCCACTACGCGCACGTCGATGCACCGGGTCACGCCGACTACATCAAGAACATGATCACCGGCGCGGCACAGATGGACGGCGCAATCCTGGTCGTGGCAGCCACCGACGGCCCGATGCCGCAGACCCGCGAGCACGTGCTGCTCGCTCGCCAGGTCGGCGTGCCGTACATCCTGGTCGCACTGAACAAGGCCGACATGGTCGACGACGACGAGATCATCGAGCTCGTCGAGATGGAGGTCCGCGAGCTCCTCGCTTCGCAGGAGTTCGACGAGGACGCACCGGTGGTCAAGGTGTCCGCTCTCAAGGCCCTCGAGGGTGACGAGAAGTGGGGCGAGTCGGTCATGGAGCTCATGCAGGCCGTCGACGATTCCATCCCGGACCCGGTTCGTGAGACCGACAAGCCGTTCCTCATGCCCGTCGAGGACGTCTTCACCATCACCGGCCGTGGCACCGTGGTCACCGGACGTATCGAGCGCGGCTCGGTCAACGTCAACGAAGAGGTCGAGATCGTCGGCATCCGCCCCGGCTCGACCAAGACCACCGTCACCGGAATCGAAATGTTCCGCAAGCTGCTCGACTCGGGTCAGGCAGGCGACAACGTCGGCCTCCTCGTTCGTGGCATCAAGCGCGAAGACGTCGAGCGTGGACAGGTCATCATCAAGCCCGGCACCACGACTCCCCACACGGAGTTCGAGGGCAACGCCTACATCCTGTCCAAGGATGAGGGTGGCCGCCACACGCCGTTCTTCAACAACTACCGCCCGCAGTTCTACTTCCGTACCACGGACGTTACGGGCGTCGTGACCCTCCCCGAGGGCACCGAGATGGTCATGCCCGGTGACAACACCGAGATGTCCGTCACGCTGATCCAGCCGGTCGCCATGGACGAGGGCCTGCGTTTCGCAATCCGTGAGGGCGGTCGTACCGTCGGAGCCGGTCGCGTCACCAAGATCATCAAGTGATCTAGCTTCACCAGCTGTACCGAAAGCGGCACTCACCCGACAGGGTGGGTGCCGCTTTTGCGTGCGTGCGGCTCCGCCGCCCGCGTCAATGGACCCTTGCACCGCCCAGACGTATGCAGTGGTTCATTCACGCGGAGGGGGCGGCAACCGCGCCGCTATCCCCCAGTGGGTGAATGAACCCTTGACGCGGTCAGACGTATGCAGTGGTCCATTGACGCGGCCCGAGGCGGCACACGAAAAATAGGACGCATCGGACGCGGCGGTCCCGTAACGTCGCTGCGGTGCTACTGACCGTGACTGCAAATGCCACAACCGATTTCCCGGACGCCTCCGAGATCGGGTATTTGTTGCACAAGCACCCCGATCGCGTGCAGAGCTGGAACCTGCCGATGGGCACCACGACCGTGCTGTATCCGGAAGTCTCGGCTCAGCGGACCACCGTCGCAGTCCTGTTGAACGACGGTGCCGCGTCCGGATTGGCCGTCGCCCTGTCACGACTGTTCAAGCAGACGCGGGCAGGCGTGTGCAGTACCCGGCCTGAATTGGTCTCTACTGCAATGGATCTGACGATCTCGATGCCGTCCGCGCCGTCACGTGGTTCCGCTGATCTCGCGTCACGGATGTTCGGTCCGTTGGGCTGGACGGTAGACGCGAGGCCCATTCCGCTCGATCCGACGCAGCCGACGTGGGGCGACTCCGAGTACATCGACCTCGTTCTCACCGGCACCTTCACACTGTCTGCCGCACTGCGGCACCTGTATGTTCTGCTTCCGGTCCTCGACGACGGGAAGCACTACTGGGTGGGTGAGGACGAGGCCGACAAACTCGTTCGAGTAGCAGGGGATTGGTTGGGAGATCACCCGGAGTCATCGCTCATCTCCTCCCGATACTTGGCGCATCGCCGCGAACTGGTGGCCTCGGCGCTGGATCGACTCGTGCCCGACGCGCCGCAGGACGACGTGGCCCCGAGGGATCCGACGTTGGCCGAGCAGAGAGTGCACGCTGTATTGGCCGCCCTGGCCGAGTCCGGCGCGAGATCGGTGATCGATCTCGGCTGCGGTGAGGGGCGTCTACTTCGGGACTTGGTCGCACACAGCACCTTCGAGCGTATTCTCGGTGCCGACGTGAGTGACCGGGCGCTTGCCAAGGCGCACCGGCGGCTACGTCTGGACGAGATGGCCGATCGGCAGCGGTCACGGATCGAACTGATCCAGTCTTCGGCGACGTATCGCGACGTCCGATTGCAGGGATTCGATGCGATGGTGCTCATGGAGGTGATCGAGCACGTCGATCTCGCGAGGCTTCCGGCATTGGTGCGTTCGGTGTTTTCTCAGGCACGTCCGCGAACGGTTCTGGTCACCACACCCAACTCCGAATACAACGTGTTGTATCCCGGCCTCGAAGCGGGATCTTTCCGTCACGTCGACCACCGCTTCGAGTTCACCCGCGCGCAATTCGAGCAGTGGTCTGCGGCGGTGGCGGGTGATCATGCCTATGCGGTCCGCGTCGAGGGAATCGGGCCGCGCGATCCGAATCACGGAACCCCGACCCAGATGGCAGTATTCACCAGAGAGGAGCAGTCCGAGTGAGTACCTTCGAGATTCCGGATCTGTCCCTCGTCGTTCTGATCGGTATCAGCGGCTCCGGTAAGTCGTCCTTCGCCGCGGAGCACTTCGGTCCGTACGAGGCAGTGTCCAGCGATGCCTGCCGGGGCATGGTGAGCAACGACCCCAATCTGCAGAGCGCGACCAAGGACGCGTTCGCGCTGTTGGAGTTTCTCGTCGCAACCAGGCTTCGCGCCGGTTTGCTCACCGTCGTCGATGCGACCAACGTTCAACCAGCCGCGCGCAAAGCGCTGATCGCGCTGGCACGTGACCACGATGTGCTTCCGGTCGCCGTTGTACTCGATGTGCCCGAATCGGTGTGTGCGCAGCGCAATGCCGAGCGAAGCGACCGAACTTTCGGCCGCGATGTATTGCGACGCCAACACTCCCAGCTGCAGCGCTCGATGCGTGGGCTGGCCAAGGAAGGTTTTCGGACGGTCCACGTACTGAGCGGTGTCGATGCGGTGGCGTCGGCGCAGTTCGTTCGCACGCCGCTGCGCAGTGATCGACGAGACCTGACCGGACCGTTCGATGTTGTCGGTGATGTTCACGGCTGTCTGTCCGAGCTCGAAAGCCTGCTCACTGCACTCGGATACACGCTCATACGGGATGGAGTAGGCAGATCCGTCGGTGCGACGCCGCCGGACGGTCGAACCGCGGTGTTCGTCGGCGACTATGTCGATCGCGGACCGGCTTCGGTGGGTGTCCTACGGCTGGTGATGGGAATGGTCGATGCAGGAGCGGCATTGGCTGTTCCTGGCAATCACGAGAACAAGCTCGTCAAGGCACTGCGGGGGCGGAAGGTGACGGCCTCGCACGGTCTCGCCGAGACGCTCGAACAGCTCGACGGCGAATCGGAGGAGTTCCGCCGGGAGGTTCTCGAGTTCTGCGATGGTCTGGTCGCGCACGTGGTGCTCGACGGCGGCAAGCTCGTCGTCGCGCACGCCGGACTGATCGAGAAGTACCACAACAGGGCGTCGGGCAGGGTTCGGAGCTTTGCTCTGTACGGAGACACCACGGGCGAGACCGACGAGTTCGGCTTGCCGGTGCGGTATCCGTGGGCGCAGGACTATCGGGGCTCGGCAACGGTGCTGTACGGGCACACTCCGGTGCCGGAAGTGGAGTGGGAGAACAACACTGCGTGCCTCGACACGGGGTGCGTCTTCGGTGGCAAGCTCACGGCACTGCGCTATCCGGAGCGTGAGATCGTTTCGGTTCCGGCCGAGAAGGTCTGGTACGAGCCTGCGCGACCGATGGGCGCGTTCACGCGTGATGCTGCGTCGCTCGATCTGTCGGACGTGATCGGCCCGACGGGGGTGGAGACATCCCTGCGTGGACGCGTGTCGGTACGTCCGGAGAATGCCGCTGGCGCACTGGAGGTGATGAGTCGGTTCGCGCTGGCTCCTCAGTGGCTGCACTATCTGCCGCCGACGATGGCTCCGAGCGGAACATCGATGCGCGAGGGCTATCTCGAGTATCCGACGGAGGCGTTCGAGGCGTATCGCGCGCTCGGTGCTTCGACGGTGATCTGCGAGGAGAAGCACATGGGCTCGCGGGTGGTCGTGGTGGTGTGTCGAGATGCAGACACCGCTCGGGAGAAGTTCGATGCCCCGGAGGGAGTGCTCGGCACTGCGTACACGCGGACTGGTCGTCCGGTGTTCGACGAGTCGCTCACCGGCGAGCTGATCTCGGGGGTGTCCGACGCGGTCGAGAAGGCCGGTGTGTGGGAGGAATTGGCCGCGCGCTGGCTTGTTCTCGACTGCGAACTGATGCCGTGGTCCGCCAAAGCGGAGGGCCTGATCAAGACCGAGTACGCCGCGGTTGCAGCGGTGTCTCGGGCGAATCTCGGGGCCGAGGCGGCAGTGCTGGCATCGGCCGGATCGCGCGGTCTGGATGTGCAGGAGTTGCAGGACCGGAACACCGTTCGGCACAAGAACTTGGGTGAGTACACCGCCGCGTATCGGCGATACGTCTGGCATACCGACGGGCTCGACGGAGTTCGGATCGCGCCGTTTCAGGTACTGGCGTCGAACGTCGAGACGTATGCGGATCGTCCGCACACGTGGCACCTCGACGTTGCCGACCGCTTGGTGGCAGCAGATCCCGGGTTGTTCGCCACCACCGGTCGAATCGAGGTCGATCTGTCGAGGCCGGATTCGGTTGCGGCAGGGGAGAAGTGGTGGGAGGAGTTGACGGCGCAGGGCGGAGAGGGGATGGTCGTCAAACCGGCAGCCAACGCTCCACGCGGAAAGATGCAGCCCGGCATGAAGGTTCGCGGCCGAGAGTACCTGCGGCTGATCTACGGTGCCGATTACACCGACCCGGATCGACTGACTGCACTGCGCAACCGAAACGTGGGGCACAAGCAGTCGATGGCCCTGCGTGAATACGCGCTGGGAATGGAAGCGCTGGATCGCTCGGTGCGAGGTGAGCCGCTGTATCGCATCCACCAGGCGGTGTTCGCGGTCCTGGCACTGGAATCGGAGCCGGTGGACCCGCGACTGTAGCTGCCGCATGCATTACTCTTCGGCGATGACCATCAGAGTCGTTGTGTCCGTGGAAACGAAGGCCGGTCTCGGCGAACGTCAGGTTCAGGCGTTCGCCAAGCTGGCACCACTGGTTCGAGCGGAATCGGGTTGCCTCCGGTACGACCTGCATCGGGTCGTCGGCTCCGAGGAAAAGTTCGTGATACTCGAACACTGGGAGTCGGCGGAGGCCTTGGCGGCCCATGCCGAAGCCCCACACATGCGCGACGCGGCTGCCGTGAACAAGGAGTTCCGGGCTGGTCCAGCCCAGGTGTTGGTCATCGACGGTGTGGCAGTCCGTTAGACCGCGAGGGCAACGGCACTAGTTTTTGGGCGACGAGAACGGAGTGATTCCGGCACTGATCGGTGCCGCGATTGCAGCTACCCCGATCGACGCCGAGAAGGTCTGCGAGTCCAGCATCAGAGCGCCGGCAAGTCCGCAGGCAGCGACAACGATGCCGCATCCGATCAGCAGTGCCGATCCAACAGCGGCGTGTAGCAGGCCGGTTCGATCGCGGTTATGACGGGCATTGAGCCAGATCATCGTCCCGGTGGTCGCGAACACCAGGGGGACGTAGAAGTAGACCGAACTGTCACCCAGTTTCGAGGCGAAGGCGGCAATCACCAGCACCGCCCCGAATGCCACCGGAACGGTGAGAGGCATTCCGCCGGAGCATCGCTCGAATCTGCTACGCGTCGATGCCGTCATGGATCCACCGTAACGTGACGTCAAGTCCGTTTGTCGATGTGCAGTTGGACGCGTGTCGCCACATCTGCGCCGCCCAGAGACCGTGCCACGAACGCGGCGCAAGACTCGGCGTCCGTCGTGAAAGCAACTACATCGAAATCTGCTGCAGCATAGACCGACACAGCGACTGTGGGTATTCCCCGATCATCGATCGCCGTTCCCTTGGCTCGTCTAACACCGGGGAACTCGGCCAACTCTGCTGCGACGCCGGAGGCGATGGCGCTCAGGTCCGCGTGCGCCGAGAAGTGGGGCTCCTCGATGACGCTTGCTGTTCCCGTCGTGCGCGGAGAGAAGTTGCCGATCAACATCAGCAGTGCAACGACAACTGCGACGCAGACGACCACGGCCAGTGTCGGCACCCACCAGCTCTGTTCCGGTAGGGCGGCGATTCGTGCACGGTCGAAGCGAGAGAGCCACTCTCGCGCCCACGGGGCGTCGTAGTGCCAGGCAAGCGTGAAGCTACCTCCCGCGATCAACCCCAGCCCGGCCACGACCGCGAGCAGTCGATCGACTCCGGCGACGAACGTCTTCATCACGACACCCTCGTCGGAGCCGTCACCGAATGCTTCACCGTCAGACGCCGGCCACCGGAGACGACGGACAGTACCGAAGCAAGTGCGTCGCGCACTGCGGCGTCCACGCTCGTGGCGTCGACGGCCCCGTCACGCTCGACGCGTACGTCGATCTTCCTGCGTGTGACGACGGTGTGGGCGTCCACGACTGCGCGGGTGGACTGCGCTGCAGCACTGCACAATCGAGCGATATCGGTCGGCGTGGCCCAGACCGTCGACGCGGACTCGCCCAGGCCGGAATGAGTCCTCGTTCGCGGCTTGACCCCGACGAACACCAGAAGCAACCCGAGGACGACGGCAGCGATTGCGGCGGCGATCATCCAACTCTGCCAGTGCAATCGGGCGATCCAGGACACGGCCTCGGCGATCCACGGGCTACCGCCGAGGTGGCCGCGCGCGATGAGAAATTCCCGTCCCGCGAGGAACGCGGCAGCGAGGAGGGCGAACCCGAACAACAGGGCGACCGGCATCGCGGCCGGCCCAGCAGTGGGTGGACGAGGTGGGATCATCGGCGAAGCAACGTCTTTCTCGGGAACTCGCTCAGCACGATGCAATACGGTGTCCGAGACCAGAACGTTGACCCGATGCACATCCAGCCCCGTCATCGTTGCCAATGCTTCCTCGACGCTGGCGTGCACGGACGCGGCCACCTCCGTGATCTGCGATGGCCACCTCACCCCGATGTAGAGGTTCACTGCGATCGTGTCCTCACCCAGTGTGACGTCGGCCCGTGGAAGTTCTCGGCCGGTCAGTCGCGAGAGACCACCGGTGGTGCGGGTGACCCGCGGATCCTGCAAAGCGGCAGCGATGGCGGTACGGGAAATAGCTCGGTCCTTGATCTCGAGGCTGCCGCGCGTCTCGAGATCCTTGCCGACCTCGTCGGATGCAGCCTGCGTCGTCACCGCGAGTCCTTCGTGCCGGTCGTGGCTCGCTCGGGTGCGGCTCACGCTCCACAACTGTAGTGATGACCGACCGCAGGTGCCGCCGTGGGCGTAATCGTTCCTGGCATACTGCGACGGTGTCGGAAATTGTGCGGGTGACCGCAGCGGATATCGCCTCGGCCGAGCAGTTGCTGGAGCCGGTCATGCGGCGGACGCCGGTGGTAGCGTCCCGGATTCTCTCGGACCTGACCGGTCACGAGGTGCGGCTAAAATGCGAGAACCTGCAGCGCACCGGATCGTTCAAGCCCCGAGGGGCGTACAACCGCATCGCCAGGCTCGATGCGCAACAACGCGCCCACGGAGTCGTCGCGGCTAGCGCCGGAAACCATGCTCAGGGTGTCGCGTGGGCCGCGTCGCAGGTAGGCATCGAGTCGACAGTGTTCATGCCGGTCGGGGCGTCACTGCCGAAATTGATGGCCACCAAGGCGTACGGCGCGACGGTACATCTGGTCGGGAACACGGTGGACGAGGCGTTGGTATCGGCGCGGGAGTTCGCTGACCGAACCGGGGCCACTCTCATCCATCCGTTCGACCATCTCGACATCGTGGCGGGGCAGGCCACGCTCGGTACCGAACTGCTGCAGCAGATGCCCGAGGTCGGAACCGTCGTGATTCCCACCGGCGGCGGGGGACTCCTGGCCGGAGTCGCCGCGGCGGTCAAGTTGACCAAACCCGGAATCCGGATCGTCGGGGTACAGGCAGAGGGTGCTGCCGCCTGGCCCGCATCACTGAAGGCGGGGCACCCGATCGCACTGGATACGATGTCGACCATGGCCGACGGCATCGCTGTCGGCCTACCCGGATCGGTGCCCTTCGATCATGTGCAGGGCTGGGTCGACGAGATCGTCACCGTCAGTGAAGATGCACTGTCGCGGGCATTGGTGCTCTGCATAGAGCGAGCCAAGCTGATCGTCGAGCCGGCAGGAGCGGCGGCGGTGGCAGCGTTGATGACGCATTCCGCGGCGGACATCGGATTGACCGGCCCGGTGTGCGCCGTTCTCTCCGGAGGAAACATCGATCCGCTGCTACTCACCCATGTCATCACGCACGGTCTGCGTGCGGGCGGGCGCTATCTGGCTGTGCGCGTGATCATCTCGGACAAGCCGGGCGGACTGACCGGTGTCCTCGAGGTGGTGCGTGACGCGGGGGCCAGTGTGGTCGACGTCGTCCACTCCCGTACCGGTGGACGGCTGGGGCTCGAAGAGGTCGACGTGATGCTCACCGTCGAGACCCGCGGTCCCGATCACCGCGAGGCGGTGCTGGAGGCATTGGGAGCAGCCGGATACTCGGTACAGGTCGAGAGCTGACGGTCCGGTCCGCACAGGTCCGGCTGGTACCTTGATCAGCGATCTGGACCAGGACATTGGTGGGAGATATTTGCATGGCTAGGCTCGTCGCGATCGCCTCCGCCGTGCTGGGAATTCTCCTGACGATCGCGATACCGCTGCTGCCGATCGAGCAACAACAGTCCTCGTTGACGTGGCCGCAATCCGACCCGATCGGCAGTGTCGAAGCTCCGCTCGTCTCGTACACCCCGATCAGCGTCGACGCGTCAGTTCCGTGTGCCGCGACGAGTCAACTCCCCGACGGCGGTCTGCTGCTGTCCACCTCGCCCAAGGGATCGCCCGACGCATATCGCTACGGTCTCGTTGCCGAGGTGACGGGAGGTGAGACATCGCAACTGAAGGTGACGTTGCGTGATTCGGTCCTCCTCGAGCAACCGGTCGCGGAACTGAACGACTGCGCATTGACGGTTGCCTCGAACGGCGCGTCGACCACCGTCGGATTGACGGGCGAGGACGCTGTGACGCGTGAGGGCGACGTCCGGCCGCAGATGGTCGGCGTGTTCAGCGATCTTCAGGGCAACGTTCCCGGTCTGCAACTGCAGGCCGAGCTGGACAGTAGGTTCTCCTCGACCCCGAGCGTCCTGAAGTGGTTCGCGATGATCGTCGGAGTGCTCGCCACCGGCGTTTCACTGGTGGCACTGCACCGCCTGGACCTGTCCGACGGCCGCCGGGCTCGACGCTTCCTGCCTCGGCGCTGGTGGAGCTTCGGGGCGGCCGACGCGGTGGTGATCGGCACGCTACTGGTGTGGCACATCATCGGCGCGAACACCTCCGACGACGGATATCAGCTCGGCATGGCTCGCACGGCCGATCATGCCGGCTACATGGCCAACTATTTCCGCTACTTCGGTGTGCCCGAGACGCCGTTCGGCACACCGCTGTACGACATGTTCGGGCTGATGTCGCACGTCTCGACTGCCAGTGTGTGGATGCGCCTGCCGACGCTGATCTGCGCCGTCGTGGCATGGCTTGTCATCAGCCGTGAGGTGATCCCGCGGTTCGGCGCCGCGGCGCGTGCGTCGAAGACCGCGCTGTGGACCGGCGGGCTGGTGCTGCTCGCGTTCTGGTTGCCTTACAACAACGGCCTGCGCCCCGAGCCGTTCGTGGCGATCGGCGTGCTCTTGACGTGGTGCTCGGTGGAGCGCTCGATCGCGACCCGAAGACTGCTCCCTGCTGCTGCCGCCATCGCGATCGCGGCGTTGACGGTCACGTGTGCGCCGTCCGGATTCATCTGCTTTGCTCCGCTGATCGCCGGCGCCAGGCCGGTGCTGCAGATCGTCGTGGCCCGCGCACGAGAATTCGATCGCACCGCGTTGGGCGTGGCGACCCTGCTGGCCCCGTTGATCGCGTCGGGCACGGTGGTGCTGGTATTCGCGTTCGGCAACCAGACGGTGGCGGGCATGCTCGAGATGCAGCGGGTGCACAACGCGGCCGGGCCGAGCCAGGCCTGGTTCGACGAATACCTGCGCTATCAGTGGCTGATGAACATGGATATCGACGGCTCGCTCGCGCGCCGGTTCGGGGTGTTCGTGATGATCGTCTCGCTGATCGCGGTGGTTCTCGCCATGCTGCGCAAGGGCGGCACGATCCCGGGCACCGCACTCGGTCCGGCGCGGCGGATCGTCGGCATCACCGTCGGGGCGATGGCGTTGATGATGATCACCCCCACCAAGTGGACTCATCATTTCGGCGTCTTCGCCGGTCTGGCTGCCTCCGTTGCGGTACTGGCGGCCGTGGCCACCGGGGCGTCGGTACTGCGCTCACGGCGCAACAGACTGCTGTTCGCTGCCGCCGTGTCGTTCCTGATGGCCGTGGCTTTCACCGGAACCAACGGGTACTGGTACGTCTCGGCGTGGGGAGTTCCGTTCTGGGACAAGCCGATTCTCGTTGCCGGGCTCGGCATCTCGACGATGTTCCTCGGCCTGACCGTGCTGCTGTTGCTCGCGGCGGTGTGGTTTCATCTGCGCGCGCCCTATGTGCGCACAGGCAAGCCCATGGCGCGCTGGTGGTCGATCCCGCCCATCGCGGTCGCAGCAGCTGTGATGGTGCTGCTCGCCGTCGCGTCGATGGCCAAGGGCGCGGTGGCGCAATGGCCGTCGTACTCGGTTGCCAAATCCAATCTCTCGGCGTTGACCGGAAACACCTGTGGTCTCGCCGAGGACGTGCTGCTCGAGACCGATCCCAATGCCGATGTGCTGCAACCGGTCAGCGGGGACGCCTTTTCCGCACTCGGTGCCGAGAACGACGGGTTCACCCCGGACGGGGTGGCCGGTGACCTCACCGCGGACAAGGAGGCGTCGGCGTCGGGTACCTCCAACACCGTCGATACCGGGGAACAGCAGCAGCCCACGTCGACCACCGGAGCCGGAACCGGCGGCAGCGCACTGCCGTACGGCTTGGACCCGGCACGAGTGCCGGTGCTCGGCTCGTTCGGTTCCGATACTCCCGCGACGTTGACCACCGGGTGGTACGCGCTCCCGGCCGAACCAGGGGATCTGATCTCCATTGCCGCTGCCGGACGCATCCGCTCGGTGAACTCCGACGGCGTCGTCACCTACGGTCAGAGCCTCGAACTCGAATACGGAATCGACGGTCGCGCACAGGGCCGGGTGACGCCCATCGATATCGGACCGGCACCGTCGTGGCGCGACCTGAGGGTTCCGATGGACCAGATTCCGGCCGGTACCAACATGATTCGCCTCGTGCTCAGCGATACCGACCGCGCGTCGGATCAGTGGCTCGCGATCACTCCACCGCGAGTACCGCGGACGCAGACGTTGAACGAGGTCGTCGGACGTGAGAGTCCGGTGTTGCTGGACTGGGAAGTGGGCTTCAACTTTCCCTGCCAGCATCCGTTCGACCACCGCCTCGGCGTGGCCGAAGTTCCGCAGTACCGGGTGCTTCCGGACCGCAGCGGTGCCGTCATCACCAATGCCTGGCAGGACCATTTCGGTGGTGGTCCGCTCGGGTGGATCGACGTGCTCGCCTCGGCGCGCACCATTCCGTCGTATCTGAAGGACGATTGGGATCGTGACTGGGGATCGATCGAGCGGTACGTCCCGTACGACGAGTCGGCCGTGCCGGCTCGGATCACCGCTACCGAGGTCCAGCGTTCGGGCCTGTGGACCCCGGGTCCGATCAAAACCGGTTAATCTCTACGGGTTCGGGAGTCCTTACACCGACAGAGGAGAAACGGGGAGAGGGCCATGGCGAACGCTATCGAAGTAGAGAATCTCGTGCTCCGGTACGGGAAGAACGTTGCGCTCGACGGAATCGATTTCACCGTTCCGGAGGGCACGGTGCTCGGTGTGCTCGGTCCCAACGGGGCAGGGAAGACGACGGCCGTCCGGATTCTGGCTACGTTGCTGAAGGCGACGTCGGGCTCGGCGCGAATCTTCGGTCTCGACGTGCTGACGCAGGCGAACGAGGTTCGCGGCACGATTGGATTGACCGGTCAGTTCGCGGCAGTGGACGAGTATCTGACCGGATACGAGAACCTCGAGATGGTCGGGCGACTGTTCGGTCTGCGCAAGGCCGAGGCCAAGAAGCGCGCCGGCGAACTGCTCGAACGGTTCGACTTGGAGTACGCGCGAGATCGCACCGCCAAGCAGTACTCGGGCGGTATGCGTCGACGGCTCGACATCGCGGCCAGTTTGATCGGGCGACCGCGGGTGGTGTTTCTCGACGAACCCACCACCGGATTGGATCCGCGGAGCCGAATCACCATGTGGGAGTTCATTGCGGACCTCGTACGCGACGGAACGACCATTCTGTTGACCACGCAGTACCTCGAAGAGGCCGATCGGCTCGCCGATTCGATCATCGTGTTGAACAAGGGCAAGATCATCGCCCGCGGCACCGCCGACGAACTCAAGGCGCAAACTGGGGGCGAGCGGGTCGAATTCGTGCTCACCGATCGGTCTCAGGCCGATCGGGCCAAGGAGATCCTGACTCCGCTCGGGGTCGAGCCACCCACCCTCGACGAGCAGGTGGGACGGATCGTCATGCCTGTCAACGGCGGGTCGAAGGATCTGTCCTCGGCGTTGAATCATCTCGAAGCAGCGGGGATCGGGGTGGTCGACGTCGGTCTGCGACGGCCGAACCTCGACGACGTGTTCCTGAGTCTGACCGGTCAGACCACCGGCGAGCCCGAGACGGCGGAGGAAGACAAATGAGCAATGTTCTCCTGGATTCCGCGATCATCACCAAGCGAAATCTGATCAAGCTCAAGCGAGTTCCAGATCTGCTGTTCTTCGCGACACTGTCGCCCATCATGTTCGTACTGTTGTTCGCGTATGTGTTCGGCAGCGCGATCGACGTTCCGGGAATCGACTACAAGAGTTTCCTGATGGGCGGCATCTTCGTACAGACCATGATCTTCGGTGCGTCGATCACCGGGTCCTCGCTCGCGGAGGACCTGCAGAAGGGCGTGATGGACCGATTCCGGTCGTTGCCGATGGCTCGGTCGGCGGTGGTGATCGGGCGCACCGCAGCCGATGTGGGCAACAACATCGTCACCATCACGATCATGTCGATCACCGGGCTCATCGTGGGCTGGCGGATCACGTCCTCGTTCTTCGACGCTTTGCTCGGATACGTGCTGCTGTTGCTGTTCGCGTACTCGATCTCGTGGGTGATGGCGTTGGTCGGCCTGATCGTGCGTTCGCCGGAGATCTTCAACAACGCGTCGTTCATCGTGATCTTCCCGTTGACCTTCATCGCCAACACGTTCGTCCCGATCGACAATTTCCCGAGCGTGCTCAAGACGATCGCGGAGTGGAATCCCATCTCGTCGGTGACGTTGGCGGTGCGAGAGCAATTCGGAAACACCAACCCGATGGCGCCGCCGCCCGAGGTGTGGCCACTGCAGAATCCAGTGCTCTACACCTTGATCTGGGTCGTGGTGATGTTGGTGGTGTTCGTGCCGTTGTCGGTACGCAAGTACCAGAAAACGATGACCGCCTGACCCTGCACACAGAACTGCACCCCAGGTCGCCGAGCGACCGGGGGTGCAGTTGTGAGCCCTGTGCGAGAAGACTTACGTGTGGTAGGGCTCCGCGCTGACGAGCGTGACCTTCATGGTCTTGCCGTTGGGCAGCGTGTATTCGCGGGTGTCTCCGACCTTGGCGTCGATGAGCGATCCACCCAGCGGGGATGCGGGGGAGTACACCTCGAGCTTGTTGTCGCGGGCACCCTCTTCGCGGGTGGCGATCAGGAAGGTCTCGGTGTCGGACTCGTCACCGTCGTAGTAGACCTTGACCACGGAACCGGGCAGTGCGACGCCGGACTGGGTGGGTGCCTCGCCGACTTTCGCGTTGTTGAGCAGCTCCTGCAACTGGCGAATACGCGCTTCCTGCTGACCCTGCTCCTCGCGCGCAGCGTGGTAGCCGCCGTTCTCCTTCAGATCGCCCTCTTCGCGACGCTCGTTGATCTCGGCGGCGATGACGGGGCGATTGGAAATGAGCTGGTCGAGTTCGCTCTTGAGCCTGTCGTGTGATTCCTGGGTAAGCCAGGTCACCTGGGTCTCGGTCATCTCGATCACTCCCTCGTAGTCGGAATCTCGACATCGATTCCGTTTCTGAGCAGGTAGGGCACGCAACGAACAGGGGACTCCAATGGTTGGATCCCCTTGGTCGGCCCACGTCCTGGAGCCGTCGTCATCGTTCGCAGTTGAACCCTGCCCGCAATGCAGCAATACACGGCACCTGTTCGGCGACCGTGTATGGCCCGAGCTTACCACGAACAGGCAGTTCGCCTATCGAGCTCGTAAATACTCGGGAACATCGAGGCTGCAACCGTAGACATCGCCGACGGCAGGCGGAGACGATGTCGTCACCTCCGTGGTCAGCTCGACGGTGGTCGATGCCGACTCCGGCGGGATGTACACCTCGCGGCGTCCGGTCTCGGAACCGTCGCGCGAGCGAGCGCGCACGATGCAGACGGCCGGTTGCTCGGGATCCTGTCGGGTGACACTGAAACGGATCGACATCGTGTCCTCGTCGACGATGTCGAACGAGAGTTGGTTGCCTTCGATGGGTTTGACCGCGAACTTGGTGTAGCCGTAGTAGGCCACGCCCAGTCCGACCAGCAGGACCAGTGCCACCAGTGCGATCTTCGTCGCACGTTTCGGCGCTTGCCGAATGCCGCTGGGACCGGAACCCGAGGGGTATCTACCTGCGGGAAGTGCGTTGGTCATGTCAGCTCTCGGAGTGAAATCGGGGGTGCCGCTGGGGCCATGTCGGCGTCAGGTGGAACTATAGGGCAGGCAAGATCAAGGTGAATCCGAGGTGAGGAAGAACGTGTCCGGACTGCGGCTCATGGCAGTGCATGCCCATCCCGACGACGAGTCGAGCAAAGGCGCTGCGACTACGGCGCGCTACGCGGCCGAGGGACATGACGTTCTCGTCGTCACCCTCACCGGCGGCGAACGGGGTGACATTCTCAACCCGGCCATGGACATTCCAGGAGTGCACGAGCGCATCCACGAGGTCAGGCGCGAGGAAATGGCCGAGGCTGCTCGAGTCCTCGGCGTCTCGCAGACCTGGCTCGGATTCGAGGATTCCGGGTTGCCCGAGGGCGATCCACTTCCTCCTCTACCCGAGGGCTGCTTCGCGTTGGTTCCTCTCGAGGTCTCGACCGAGGCGCTCGTGAAGGTGGTGCGCGAGTTCAAGCCGCACGTCATCACCACCTACGACGAACGCGGCGGCTATCCGCACCCGGACCACATCCGCTGCCACGAGGTCTCGATGGCCGCATGGGAGGCAGCGGGTGACCCCGAGCGTTTCCCCGATGCCGGCGAGCCCTGGACGCCGCTCAAGCTCTATTACTCGCACGGCTTCATCCGCAAACGCATGCAGCTCTTTCACGACTGGTTCATCGACCGCGGTGAGGAAAGCCCGTTCGTCGGCTGGCTCGAGCGGTGGGACGGTCAGAAGGACGAGATCATCGGCCGCATCACCACTCAGGTCACCGTGGGCGACTACTTCGGGCAGCGTGACGATGCTCTTCGTGCACACGCGACGCAGATCGACCCCAACGGATCGTTCTTCGCGGTGCCGCTCGACGTGCAACGCAAGCTGTGGCCCACCGAGGAATTCGAGCTGGCTCGCACTCGGGTGACCACCTCGCTGCCCGAGACGGACCTGTTCGCCGGGATCGAAGAGACAGAGCAGTGATCATCGAGATTCTCGCCCAGCAGCCAACCGGACCCGAGTACGGCAAGTCCTCGCCGGTCGGTCTGGTGATCGTGGTGGCGCTCCTGGTCGGCACCGCCCTGCTGATCTGGTCGATGAACAAGAAGATCAAGCGGCTGCCCACCACCTTCGAGAAGGCAGATCCGACGCTGGATCAGGCCCTCGACGAGGGCACCGATCGCGGCGGGATCGCAGGATCGACGCCACCGAGAACGAACTCCGGCGACCCCACCGCTCGCGACGAAACCTGATGCTCGACGCCAACGCACTGGGTGAGTCCACCAGCCCGTATCTGCGGCAGCATGCGGACAACCCGGTGCACTGGCAGCAGTGGGGACCGCAGGCCCTGCAGTCGGCCCACGATCGCGACGTACCGATCCTGCTGTCGATCGGATATTCGGCGTGCCATTGGTGCCATGTCATGGCGCACGAATCGTTCGAGGACGAGGCAACGGCTGCGTTGATGAACGAGCATTTCGTGTGCATCAAGGTCGATCGTGAGGAGAGACCGGACCTCGATTCGGTGTACATGAACGCCACGGTGGCGATGACCGGCCAGGGTGGGTGGCCGATGACGTGTTTTCTGACCCCCGACACCGAACCGTTCTACTGCGGCACCTACTTTCCGCCGACCCCGCGGCAGGCAATGCCCTCGTTCCAGCAGTTGCTCACCGCGGTTGCCGACACCTGGTCCACACGCAGACAGGACGTGTTCGACGCCTCCGCCGCGGTCGTCACCGAGTTGCGTTCGCAGAGCGCGGGAGTGCCTGCAGGCGGCAGGCCCATCGACGCCGAGGCGCTGGCCACCTCGGTCGCGGCGATCTGCGGCGACGAGGATGCCGACTTCGGAGGCTTCGGTGGAGCTCCGAAGTTCCCGCCGGGAGCACTGCTCGAAGGTCTGCTCCGACATTACGAACGAACCGGCGCTGGCGAGGTTCTCGGCGTCGTTCGCCGTACCGCGTCGGCCATGGCACGCGGAGGCATCTACGACCAGCTCGGCGGTGGGTTCGCCCGCTACTCCGTCGACGCCGAGTGGATCGTTCCGCATTTCGAGAAGATGCTCTACGACAACGCCCTGCTGCTGCGGTTCTATGCGCACCTGGCCCGGATCGGCAATGATCCGCTGGCCCGTCGGGTGGCGTCGGACACTGCGGAGTTCCTGCTCCGCGATCTGCGGACGGACAACGGATGTTTTGCATCGGCGCTCGATGCCGACACCGAGGGCGTCGAGGGTTCGACCTACACGTGGACGCCGGAGCAACTGACCGAGACTCTCGGGTTCGAAGACGGTGTGTGGGCTGCGGGGTTGTTCGCGGTGAACTCCGCGGGCACGTTCGAGGCCGGGATGTCGGTACTGCAGCTGCCCGCCGAACCAGAGGACTACGACCGGTTCGCTCGGGTGCGCCGAACATTGTCCGACGCTCGCGCACGCAGGCCGCAGCCCGGCCGTGACGACAAGGTGGTCACCGCGTGGAACGCGCTGGCGATCACGGCCCTGGTCGAGGCCGGGACCGGGCTGAAACAGCCGAGCTGGGTCGACGCGGCAGTCGAGTGCGGCGAACAGCTCTTCGCCTCTCACGTGGAGTCGGGGCGGGTCCGTCGCGCCTCGCTCGGCAGCGCCGTCGGTGCGGCTTCCGGTGTGCTCGAGGACTACGCGTGTCTCGCGGTGGCGTCGGCCGCTCTGTTCCAAGCCACCGGCGACGCTGTCTGGATCGAACGCATGAGCTCGCTCCTGGATGCGGCGACAGAGCACTTCTGCGACCCCGATGATGTCGGCAGTTGGTTCGACACCGCCGATGATGCGGAGACTCTGGTGACTCGGCCGCGAGACCCGATCGACGGTGCTACTCCGTCCGGTGCGTCGACGATGGCCGAGGCGTTTCTCACAGCTGCTGCTCTGGTCGATCCGGAGTTCTCGGCGCGCTACGGCGAACTGGCGGCAGCGTCGCTCGCGCGAGCGGCACTGATACTCGAGCGTGCGCCGCGGTCCGGTGGACACTGGTTGGCCGTTGCGGAGGCCGCCGTTCGCGGTCCGATTCAGGTCGCGGTGTCGACTGCGCCCGGGGCTGACCTGGTCTCCGCCGCGCGGGCGCTGGTGCCGGGTGGTTCCGTGGTGGTCGCGGGGAAGACCGATTCGTCGGTGTTGCTGATGGGCCGGCCACCCGTCGACGGTGCCGAGACGGCATACGTGTGTCGTGGATTCGTCTGTGACCGTCCTGTGACGTCTGCCGAAGATCTGGCATTCGCGCTGAAGAGATGACGAACTGCGTCGATGCTTCGGCGGACAAACAGTATCGTTGCGAGAGCGTCTTCGGCTGCGGGAGGCCGAACCCAACCAGCTGATCGGCGGTGTCATGACTGAGGGCGTAACCAGCGACAGTGTCCTGAGCGACGCTGTGGTGGACGAGGAAATGACCGACGAGCAACTCGCGGCCGTGGCCGAGTTCGTCGCCGCGATCCCGATGGCGGTCATGGTCCACTCGATGCAGTACGCGGTGGTCGGCGCGAACCTACTGTGTGAGGAAATTCTCGACTGCCCGGTGGAGGGCATGCTGGGTCGGCCGGTGGCTGATTTCGTGCCGCTGGGGGATCGGGTGTCGGCCAAGCGGATCGCGATGCAGCTCGAGCACAGCTACCCCGTGGCAGGTCCACCCGACCTCGGACGGCCGATCGGAGCCCTGCGGCGAGTGCGGCGCAGTGACGGCGAGGTCGTCTCCTGTTGGATGCATGTCGGCATTTCGACCATCGCCGGCCGACGATTCATCGTCGCATTGCTCGATCTTGTCAATCCCGTCGTCGACGACACCGTGCACTGGCGCGACCGGGCCGAGCGCGACGACCTGACCGGTCTGCTTCGACGGGGTTCGCTGTTGACTCATGTCGAGGAATGGATCACGGCCGATCTGCCGGTTGCCCTGGCGTTCGTCGACGTCGATCGGTTGAAGTCGATCAACGACGCTCACGGCCACGCTGCCGGTGATGCGGTGCTCGAGGCGGCAGGCCGTCGACTTCAACAATGGTCGTCGCGCTCCGCCGTCGTCGGTCGATATGCCGGAGACGAGTTCGTCGTCGCAATCACCGACGAACCGCAAGAACTGGACAGCGCACGCCTTGCAGAGTCGATTCGAGCAGCAATCTGTGGCGAACCGGTGCCGTTCGAGTCCCGATTGCTCGCGATGAGTGTGAGTGTGGGCGTGGCGGTGCGAGAACCCGGCGAGTCGAGGGATCGGCTCATCCGACGTGCCGACGCTCTGATGTACCGAGACAAGGCGTCCGAGCACACCTGAGCTGCGTCAGAACAGCACGAGCCAGACGGCAACGAGGTGGCACAGTGCCGCCAATACCGTTGCTGCGTGAAAGAACTCGTGATGGCCGAACGTCCTCGGCCAGGGATTCGGCCACTTGGCTGCGTACAGCACGCCCCCGATGCTGTAGAAGACCCCGCCCACGAGCAGCAGGACGAACGGTGCGTAACCGACCTGCTCGATCAGGGTGGGTGCGACGGGGACGATCGCCCAGCCGAGGATCAGGTACAGGGGCACCCCGACCCATCGGGGAGCGGTGGGCCAGAGCATTTTCAAGGCCACTCCAGCGAGGGCTCCGGTCCACACGATGATCAGGAGCGTGCGTCCGGTCGAGGTGGGCAGGCCCAGTACGGCGAACGGGGTGTAGCTGCCTGCGATGAACAGGAAGATCATCGAATGATCGGCGCGCTTCATCCATATCTGCGACGTGGTGGTCTTCCAGTGCACGCGATGGTAGGTGGCGCTGACGCCGAACACGCCGCAGACAGTGATGGAATACACCCCCGTCGCCACCCCGGCGCTGACCGAGACCATGGTGAAAGCGAGCGTGACGAGTGTGATCGCGCAGAACACGGCCACCACGAAGGCGTACAGGTGAATCCAGCCGCGCATGCGGGGTTTGACGGGTATCTCGTCGAGTCCGAACATCGTCATGTCGATTTCCTCCCGTAGCGCCGTCAGAACCTACGCAACCGTAGGTTCTGACGTTACTGTACCGGCGGTCTGCTCTCGGGTGTCGGCGTAAGGTGATTCCCCGTGGTGATGGGAGCAGTGGTGACGAAGCAGTGGTGATCATTCCGCAGAAGGTGCGCGGCGTGCTCTACAACGTCTACGAGCGGCGACTGTTGAGCCAGCTCGACGGGGTGCAGCATCCGCGACACGTGGCGGTGATGTGCGACGGCAATCGACGCTGGGCACGCGAGAACGGGTTCACCGACGTCGCACACGGCCACCGCATGGGCGCATTGAAGATCGCCGAGATGCTCGGCTGGTGCGATGCCGCCGGAATCGAGATGGCCACCATCTATCTGCTCTCCACCGAGAACCTCAGGCGCGACGCCGACGAACTCGATTCGTTGCTCGAGATCATCACCGATGTCGTGGAGGAGATCTGCGGCCCGGAGCAGAACTGGGGCGTCAAACTCGTCGGCACCCTCGACCTGTTGCCCGCATCGACCTCACGCCGACTCAAAGAAGCGGCAGCGCTCACCGAGGGGCGGACGGGAACGCACGTCAATGTCGCGGTCGGATACGGCGGTCGGCAAGAAATCGCCGACGCCGTGCAGTCCCTGGTGAGCGAGAAGATCGCCGAGGGCGTCACCGGAGACGAGCTGATCTCCGCCATCAACGTCGACGGTATCGACAGCCACCTCTACACCTCCGGCCAGCCCGATCCCGATCTCGTCATCCGCACCTCCGGCGAACAGCGTCTGTCCGGATTCCTGCTGTGGCAGAGCGCGTACTCGGAAATCTGGTTCACCGAGGCCTACTGGCCCGAATTCCGGCGCGTGGACTTCCTGCGTGCGCTACGTGATTTCGCGGCCAGACACCGACGTTTCGGTATCTGACGCGAACGGCCGGATCACTCGTCGATTCGCGCGCCCGCGAGCCGTGAGCTGTCGCCGGATTCCATGGCGGCCAACAAGGCGGCTCCACTTCGTCGAAGGCGCGATCGTGTCGGGATCGACAGGCCAACCACTACCCCCACTCCGATGACCGCGCCGAGCACAGCGTGCACCGGCCACGGGACGTGCGCACCGCCGAGGTTCAGCAGAAGCGGAGGCAGAACGGCTACGCCGACCACGACAGTGAAGATCGTGTACTGCGCGCCTGCGGGATTTCCGGTGCGACTCGTCGCGGCGACGCGGTCGCGCGCGTCGGCCCCGATCGCGGGCATGATCACCCCCAGCCACAGTGCACTCCCGCAGGCGGCCCCCGTGGCGGCCAAGGTCATTCCGCACGCGACCGCCGCCAAGGGTGATTCGCTGACCAGGCACAGTGCGAGGGTCAGAGCCGAGGTGGGGATACCGAACATCAGCAGCCAGGCGAGCTGTCGGCCCCACACGTCGGCTCGGATCGCTCCTGGAGTCGTGAGGATCTGCCACAGCGCGGTGCCGTCGAGGGCGTAGGTGTTCACTGCAACCATCGCGCCGAGCGCTGCAGCCATGACGCCGATGAACGGCAGGGCCCAGGACCAGCTCGTCGGTGCGACAAGGGCGATCATGAGCAACGGGGTGATCCATGCGTGAATCGTTCCCAGCCTGCGATGCGGGTCCCTGAACCACGTCTTGATTTCCCGGTCGAACACCGCCCGCGTCGGTCCGCCTGGTCGCCGGCCCCGAGTGGGCGCGGACCGTCTGGCGGTGATGCGGCTGGGCGTCCGGGCCGGTGGCCTGCGCAGTTCACTCGCCGTCAGCACGATCCAGACACCGCGGAGCGATATCGCTCCGGCGACGAGGCCCAGTAGCGGCAGAGCCACCGAGACGAGTGAGGCGGATGTCGTCGCGGCGAGCACGGCGGCAAGACCCCATCCTGTGGGCAGGGCGAGCAGCAGGTTCTCTATTGCGGCAGGCACAGCGCCCACCACCGAGGGGGTGACGAGTTCCGTTCCGCCATCGCCGAGGTTGGGTAGTACCGCCGCAGCGACCGGCACCCAGCCGGCGAACGACACTGCGAGGAGCATCGACGTCTGCACGGCCGCTACCCACGTCCCTGCGGTGGAGCGGAGCAGGCGGGCAACCACTGCCGCAACACACCGACCGAGCCAGAGCAGGAACATCAGCTGGGCAGAAAGGGCCAGGGCTGCAACGATGACGGCACCCGGCCCGTGGGCTGCGGCTACCACCACGAAACTGCTCAGCGCGATCGCCGTGACAACCGTTCCGATGCTCATCACCTCGCTCGCGGCAAGATCCCGCGCGATCCTGGTCGGCCGCGCAGGTAGCGTCCTGAACCACTGCGGATCCAGGGTCGCCGACGATCCAGGAAGCAGGATCGGTCCGATGGCCCAGAAAACTCCGAACGCAAAGATCCCCACGGTCAGCCAGCTCGGGTCGACCGTGCCGGAGGTCCCGAGTGCCGCGAGCACGACGATCCCGGACGCCACGATCGAGCCGACGACCAAGCCGAAGCCGCGCTCGTCGTGCGGACCGTGCCGGAGAATTCTCCACCGCATCGACGCGAACGTCGCGCTCATGCTCATGCCAGCCACGTGATCTCGCTGTTCGCAGGTGCGCCGACGAGATCCACGAACGTGTCGTTGAGACTTCGGCCTGCTCGAACCGCATCGATGGTGCCCTCGGTGTGTATTCGGCCGTCCTTGATCAATGCCACCCGTTCGCAGGTGCGCTCCACGACGTCCATGAGGTGGCTCGACAGCAGCACCGTGCCGCCACCGGCGACGTATTGACCGAGCAGGCCTTCGATTGCCCGCGCGGAGACCGGGTCGATGGCCTCGAAGGGCTCGTCGAGTACCAGCACGCTGGGGCGGTGCAGCAGAGCCACGGCGAGGCCGATCTTCTTTCGCATCCCGGTGGAGTAGTCCACGATCAACGTCGAGGGCGTCCGGTCCAAATGCAGGATCTCGAGCAGGTCCGCTGCGCGCTTCGGCCAGTCCTTGCCGATCCGCCTCAGCCGAGCGGTGTACTCGAGCAGTTCCGAGCCGGTCAGCCGCTCCGGGAGGGAGAGTCCCTCCATCATGACTCCGAGCGAACCGAGAAACCTTTCTCGGTCTGTCGCGGCATCGATTCCCGCGACCGTGACGGACCCGCTGTCGGGGGTCAGCAGGCCGGCAATCATCGCGAGTGTCGTGGATTTCCCGGCCCCGTTGGGGCCGACGATGCCGAAGAACGTTCCCGGAGGCACGGTCAAGTCGATCGCATCGACTGCGATGTGGGTGCCGAAGCGCTTGGACAGCCCGTTCAGTTGGACTGCCGGGGTCACGTCGGTGGTCATGATCGGACTCCTCGGAGGAAGAGAGATGTGAGTTCGCGCGCGTAAGCGTCGATGTCGAACTCGGGGTCGGCGACGATCTTCACTGCCGCCCCGTCGATGCAGCGTCGCAACGTGTATGCCGTCAGGCGTGCGTCCACCGAACGGAATTCGCCTGTGCTCGAACCGAACTCGAAGAGCAGTGCAGTCCCGGCGATGATCGGCTCCTCGGCGTCGGGGCTGGCGTGCAGAGCACCGTCCCGGCCCCGCAGATTCGGCATCACCTGTCCCAACGCTGCCATTTCGCGCCGATGAGCTCCGATGAAGTCGAGATTGCCTTCGATGTATGCCTGAAGTTTGGCCGCCGCGGTCTGCGCACTGTCGATTCTCTGCTGCATCTCCGCGGATCCTTCCGCAAAGATCGTGGTGACCACTGTTTCGAGTACGGCCTCGTACAGGTCGTTGCGGCCTGCGAAGTGGTACGAGATCAAGCCACGACTGATGCCGGCCTCCGCGGCGATCGCAGCTAGCGTGGTGGCGTGCCATCCGTCGCGAGCAAGGCAGTCGATGGCCGCGTCGATGATCCGGCGTCGACGTACTTCTTGCGTCAGGGTCACCTTCCGTGTGGCATTCATTCGACTCCCTGGCATTGTTGTCAGTTGTTTGGCATCGATGCCAAAGATAGCAGCGACGAACGATATCGTCAGCCTGGAACGGCACGACTGCCAAGTCGCTACGTACTTACCTCTGTACCGCTACGTAATCTGTGGCGCGATCGGCGCGATACTCGGAAAATTCCCGATCGTGGACTACAACGTGCTCGGACCCATGGTGGTGCGCGACGGGGCGGGCGTGAAGGCGCTCGGTGGGCTCGAACAGTGGGCCGTACTGGCGGTACTGCTGGTGGAGTCGGGAAACGTCGTCGAATTCGACCGGTTGATCGATCTCGTCCGGGATCGACGTCCGCCGCCCAAGGCGTTGACGTCGTTGTGTGCGTACATGGCGAACCTGCGGCGAGTACTCGCCGGCCCGCGCTGACGCCGGCCAGAACGAACAGGCTCATCGATCCGACGCGGCCGGGCGAGGAGTTCGACGGTCGAATCGGCCGGCCACTGGGCATCGTCGATCACCACGACCGTGCGTCGATCACCACGACCGTGCGTCGGCCACTGTGCTCGTAGGCCAGGGCAGCGGCCAGCGCTCGGTCAGATTCGACGGGAACGAATCCGGTACCGGTCGGCATCACCGTCACCACCCGGTGTGGATGCCGGCCGAGGTGCACCAGCGAGCACACTGCCTCGGTCAGCAGCCGGGTTCGGCCGAGACCGGGTGCTGTCTTGACGGTCATTCCGCCGTACGTGCGGGCGGCATCCACGATCCGCTTCAGCTCGTCGGCGCGGCCGATCAGCGGCAGGTTTCCGATGGTCCGCCTCTCCACCGTCATTGGTGGATTGTGGTCTACAACTTGCGCAGGCGCAGCCGGTTGATGGCGTGGTCGTTGTCCTTGCGCAGCACCATCGTCGCTCGTGGTCGGGTGGGCAGGATGTTCTCCACCAGATTCGGCAGGTTGATCGAATGCCACAGATCCTCTGCTGCGATCTGCGCGTGGTCGTCGGACAGGCCGGCGTAGTGGTGGAAGTGCGAGGACGGATCGGTGAACGATGTCTTGCGCAACGCGAGGAAGCGCTTGACGTACCAGCTCTCGATGTCCTCGATCCGAGCGTCGACGTAGATGGAGAAGTCGAACAGGTCCGAGACCATCAACCGGGGCCCGGTCTGTAATACGTTGAGCCCCTCCACGATCAGAATGTCGGGCTGCCGGACCATGTGGTACTGGCCCTTGACGATGTCGTAGGAGACGTGCGAATAGACCGGTGCGCCCACCTCTTCGGTCCCGGATTTGACCTCGGTGACGAATCTGAGCAGCTTTCGCCTGTCGTAACTTTCCGGGAAACCCTTGCGGTGCAGGATGCCTCGACGCATGAGCTCGGCCGTCGGGTACAGGAACCCGTCGGTGGTGACGAGGTCGACGCGCGGATGGTGGTCCCAGCGGGCCAGGAGTGCCTGCAGCACACGAGCTGTCGTCGACTTGCCAACGGCAACGCTGCCGGCGACACCGATGACGAAGGGGACCTGACGATCGGGATGCTTCTCGCCCAGGAACGTCGCGGTCGCGGCGAACAGTCTTTGCCGAGCAGCGACCTGAAGGTGGATCAGTCGCGCAAGCGGCAGGTAGACCTCGGCCACCTCGTCCAAGTCGATCTGCTCACCGAGACCGCGGAGACCGATCAGTTCTTCTTCGGTGAGTGCCAGCGGCGTGGATTGGCGCAGCGTGCGCCACTGTGCACGGTCGAACTCGACGTACGGACTGGATTCGCTCACGCGCGGCTCCCGTCGTGCGCCTTTTGCGTACTTGGGGGTACGCAAAAGGCGCACGATGAGTCCGGAAGTCGCATGGCTTCAGATTGTGCTCGGTCGCGGACGCTTGCGCACGGGCGGGGTCGTTCGCCGTACTAGGGTTCGGGTATGGATGCTCCTTCCCTGGTTCGCGAATACCTGCTGTTGGGCCTGAGTTTCGACCGACTCGAAGAAGGCTTCGTCGACGCGTACACCGGCGATCCCGAGCTGCGCCGAATCACCGAGAACGCCCCGGCGCCCGAGCCGCGCGAGCTGATTCGCCGCGCGCAGACGCTGCGTGCGGAACTCGGCAACGTCGATCTGACACCCGAACGTACGACGTTCCTCGACGTACACCTGCGCGCTCTCGAATGCTCGGCCCGTAAGTTCGCAGGCGAGGACATCGGCTTCGTCGACGAGGTGTACTCCTACTTCGACGTTCGTATCGCCCCCGGTGACCAGGACCAATACCTGCAGGCGCACCGCAAGATGGACGAGGTCCTCGCCGGACCCGGCTCGCTGAGCGAACGGTTGATCGCCCACCGCCGCGCCGACGTCATTCCGGCCGACCGACTGCAGGACTGCGTCGAGGCGTTCTCTTCGGCCCTACGCGACCGCGTCCGCGCCGAGTACACACTGCCCGACGCCGAGCAGGTGACCTACGAGGTCGTCGGAGACAAGCCGTGGTCCGGGTTCAACTACTACCTCGGTGACTACCGGTCGACCGTCGCGATCAACTCCGATATCGAACAGCAGATGGCCAACCTGCCGCACCTGATCGCGCACGAGTCCTACCCCGGTCATCACACCGAGCACTGCCGCAAGGAAGCCGGACTGGTCGGTGCCGGGCAACTGGAGCAGACGCTGTTCGTGGTCAACACCCCTCAGTGTTTGATGGCCGAGGGCCTCGCCGATCACGCCCTCGGGGCCATCGTGGGCGAGGGATGGGGGCTGTGGGCACAGGAGATCTACGCCGATCTGGGACTGCGTTTCGACGGTGAGAAGGCCGAGCGCCTCTCGTCCGCGTCGAGTCTGCTTTTGGGGGTGCGTCAGGACGCGGCCCTGCTGTTGCACGATCAGCACAAGAGCGAGGACGACGTGGCCGCGTATCTGGAGCGGTGGTCCCTGACCTCCCCGCAGCGCGCCCGGCACAGTCTCCGATTTCTGTCGTCCCCGCTGTGGCGGGCATACATCAGTACCTATGTCGAGGGCTACAAGCTTCTCGCCGGCTGGCTGGATCAGGGTGAGACCGTCAGCGAGCGGGCACAGCTGTTCGGCAGGCTGCTCGACGAGCCGCTGACACCCGGTGCAGTGCGCGTCTCGTAAACTGGCCTCGCCCTCTTACTCAGCTGTCCCTTGGAGACCCTCGTTATGACTGACGTCAACAACCTGTCACTGGCCGAACTCGATCCCGAGGTCGCCGAGGCGATGGCCGGTGAGCTCGGACGTCAGCGCAACACCCTCGAGATGATCGCCTCGGAGAACTTCGTTCCCCGCGCGGTTCTCCAGGCCCAGGGCAGCGTCCTGACCAACAAGTACGCCGAGGGCTATCCCGGACGCCGCTACTACGGCGGATGCGAGCATGTCGACATCGTCGAGGACCTCGCGCGCAACCGTGCCAAGGAACTCTTCGGAGCCGAGTTCGCGAACGTGCAGCCGCACGCAGGAGCGCAGGCCAATGCGGCCGTGCTGATGGCGCTGATCAACCCGGGCGACAAGATCATGGGCCTGGACCTGGCGCACGGCGGCCATCTCACCCACGGCATGAAGCTCAACTTCTCGGGCAAGCTCTACGAGGTCGAGTCCTACGGCGTCAGCAAAGAGGACCACCGCATCGACATGGACGAGGTGCGCAAACAAGCCATCGCCGCCAAGCCGCAGGTGCTCATCGCAGGCTGGTCGGCCTACCCACGCCACCAGGACTTCGCTGCCTTCCGCTCCATCGCCGACGAGGTCGGCGCACTGCTGTGGGTCGACATGGCGCACTTCGCCGGGCTCGTGGCCGCAGGCCTGCACCCCTCGCCGGTGCCCTACGCCGACGTGGTCTCCTCCACCGTGCACAAGACCCTCGGCGGACCCCGCTCCGGCATCATCCTGGCCAAGAAGGAATGGGCCAAGAAGCTCAACTCCGCAGTCTTCCCCGGCCAGCAGGGCGGACCACTGATGCACGCCATCGCAGCCAAGGCCGTCGCCTTCAAGATCGCCGCGACGCCGGAGTTCAAGGAACGCCAGGAGCGCACCCTGCTCGGGGCCTCGCTGCTCGCCGAGCGTCTCACCGCATCCGACGTCGCCGACAAGGGCGTGTCGGTCCTCACCGGCGGCACCGACGTGCACCTGGTGCTGGTCGACCTCCGCAACTCCGAGCTCGACGGTCAGCAGGCCGAGGACCTACTCCACGAGGTCGGCATCACCGTCAACCGCAACGCAGTGCCCTTCGACCCGCGCCCGCCGATGGTCACCTCCGGCCTGCGCATCGGCACCGGAGCACTGGCCACCCGGGGATTCGGCGAAGCCGAGTTCACCGAGGTCGCCGACATCATCGGCACCGCCCTGGCAACCGGTGAGGCCAGCGATGCGCTCAAGGATCGCGTGGTGAAGCTCGCGCAGAGCACGCCGCTGTACGAGGGCCTGGAGGACTGGGGATTGCTGGGCTGACCCTGGCCGCCGCCTGCCCTCGCCCGCCCCACCCCGCGTCAATGGACCCTTGCACCGTTCAGACGTATGCAGTGGTTCATTCACGCAGCATGTTGGTCTGCGTGAATGGACCGTTGCACCGCTCAGACGTATGTGCACCGCTCCCCGGAAGTTGGACTGAGTAATTCAGTTCCGACTACCGGGGAGTTTTGTATGCGTGCACGAAGTTCACTTACCGAGGATCAGCGGGTCGCGGCGGTAGCGTTGTTCGAGGATGGTGTG
>NZ_JBMIRQ010000091.1:0-64138 GCF_049195265.1 Rhodococcus sp. MALMAid1271
GCGTACCTGGAGGTGCGCAAAAGGCGCACGACCGGGGTGGTGGACAGCAAACGACACCTCTAGGTTTGTACCCGTGATAACGATGACCGATCCGCAGTTGCGACCGTCTCCCCGAGCACGCCTGCTCTGGGCCCTCAGTGCCGGACTGATGTGGCTGCCGGTCTTCATCGCCCAGATCGTCTGGGCCCTGATCGACACGGATCGAACGTCGTGGCCCCATGTCACCGTCCTCGTCGTCTCGGCCGTACTGGCCGCGCTGCACATCGCCATCGTGCCGGCCTGGCGGTATCGCGTACATCGTTGGGAGATCAGCGACACCGCTGTCTACACCCGCACCGGCTGGCTCTCGCAGGAACGACGCATCGCTCCGATCTCGCGAGTGCAGACGGTCGACACCGAGCGTGGACCGCTCGATCGGCTGCTCGGGTTGGCAACCGTCACTGTCACCACGGCATCCTCCGCCGGAGCGGTGAAGATCACAGCGCTCGATCAGGGCGTCGCCGACGACACCGTCGCCCGGCTCACCGACATCGCAGGGCGCACGGTCGGTGACGCAACGTGACCGCGGACGGTTCCAACGAAGAGGCGCAACTGCTGGCCGTCGAGGAAGAGCAGCCGTGGTTGCGTCTGGACAAGCGCATGCTGTTGGTGCATCCGGTGAACGAGGGTGTCAAGATCCTGCCTGTTCTGCTGGTGTCTTTTTTCGTCGGCAGTCAGAGCGGTAATCACTTCTGGAGCCTCGGCATCCTCGCGGTGGTCGTGGTGTTCGCGATTCTGCGCTGGTTCACCACCAGCTACCGGATCGGTCCGGTGCATGTACAACTGCGCACCGGTGTGTTCCAGAAGAAGCTTCTCTCGATACCGCGCAACAGGATTCGCTCGGTCGATGTGGAAGCGAACGTACTACATCGGGTGCTCGGGCTGTCCATTCTGCGTATCGGTACCGGTCAGCAGGCAGGCAAGGGCGAGACCTTCGAGCTCAACGCACTCGACACCTCACTGGTTCCGGCACTGCGCGGCGATCTGCTACAGCGCGTGTCGGGCCAGATCCCGGCGACCGATGGCACGCCTGCGACGGCGGCGGATCCCGGTGTGGAGATCGCGCACTGGCAGTTCTCGTGGGTACGGTTCGCACCGTTCTCGATCACCGGCATCGTCACCATCGCCGCTGCTATCGGCGTGCTGTTCCAGTACGGGTTGGGGCAGACGCTCGCCGAGTCTTCGGTGGTCTCGAACAGTATCGACTCAGCCGAGCAATTCGGAATCACTGCGCTGGTCGTCGTCGCGCTGGTGGTGCTGCTCGTCGTGTCGAGCATCTTCGCCTGTGTCCGTTACCTGGTGGCCTATGCCAATTTGACGGTCACCGATCAGGGCCGAACCCTGCATGTCAGTCACGGATTGTTGCGCACCCGCCAGTCGACGCTCGACCGCAAACGGCTGCGCGGCACCTCGTTGTCCGAGCCACTACTGCTGCGGGCGGTGAGCGGGGCCAGGCTCGATGCGATCATGACCGGCGTCAGTGCAGAGAAGAAGGAATCCTCCCTGCTTCTCCCCCAGGCACCGCGCACCGAAGCTCTGCGCATGATGAACACCGTGCTCGGCGACGCCGGCCTGCACGGCGGCGCGGATCTGCCCCTGCTCCAACACGGGCCTGCAGCGCGGCGACGCCGGTACACCAGGGCGGCCCTACCGGTCCTGGTCGTGGCAGCCGGAATCGGAAGTGCGCAGTATCTCGGCGCGCCCATTCCGATCCTCGCCTGGATCGCCACCGGGGTGCTGTTCGTCGCGGCCGTCGGGCTGGCTCACGATCGCTACCGCGGACTGGGCCACGCGGTGCTCCCCGGTTGGCTCATCACCCAGCACGGCTCGCTGGACAGGAATCGGCACAGCCTGGAGGCAGCGGGCATCATCGGTTGGACGGTGCGGCAGACGTTCTTTCAGCGGCGGGCCGGGGTTGCCACCATCGTCGCCGCGACTCCGGCCGGGGTCGGACACTACGAGGTGGTGGACATCCCCATCGAGAACGCGTGGGCCATGATCGACGCCGTGACCCCGGGGGCCGGAGACATCTGGCTCAGTCGTTCGTGAGATGACGATATGGCCGGCATGAAGAAGACGCGCCCACGGACCATCGCCGAGCTCGACACAGCGGTGTCCGCTTGTCGGGCCTGCCCTCGCCTGGTCCGGTGGCGAGAGCAGGTGGCCGAGGACAAGCGTGCGGCATTTGCCGGCCAAAACTATTGGGGTAAAGCGGTTCCCGGATTCGGACCGTCCGATGCAGCGATGCTGATCGTCGGACTCGCGCCGGCCGCTCACGGCGCCAACCGCACCGGACGGATGTTCACCGGCGACCGCAGTGGGGACGTACTGTATCGCGCGATGCATGCGGTCGGGCTGGCGAATCAGCCCACTGCAACCCATCTCGGAGACGGGTTGACGCTCAACGGAGTTCGCATCACCGCCCCCGTCCATTGCGCGCCACCACAGAACAAGCCGACGCCCGCCGAGCGCGACCGATGCAAGCCGTGGCTGGACGACGAACTGCGATTGCTGCGTCCGACATTGCGGTCGATTCTCGTTCTCGGCGCCTTCGGCTGGCAGTCACTTCTGCCGATCCTCGCCGCCAACGGCTGGGACATACCGAGACCTGCGCCGAAGTTCGGTCACGGAGTTCGGCTCGAGTCGGGATCGATCACGGTATTCGCCAGCTATCACGTGAGCCAGCGAAACACCTTCACCGGACTGTTGACTCCGAGGATGATCGAGGATGTGCTGCGGGATGCGGGTCGGCATGCACGCTTGCTGTGATTGCCTTCATCCGATACATGAACAGCAGCACTCCGGCGGGGCCCGCTCCAGCGATGATCAGCAACATGGTGCGCCAATCGGCGAGTAACAGGACGTCGCCGCCCGGGCCGCCGAGCATGCACAGCACCACTGCGGCAAACCATCCGAGCAGGGGCGACGCCACCCAGATCGGACGTTCGGCAACTTTGCGTGCAGCAACGATCAAGGCCACGTTGGCGATCCCGCCGAGCAGGGCGCTGATGGGAAATTGCATCGACCCGAGATAGGTAGGAAGAAAGACGACAGACAGAATCCCGGACAGAAAGCCGTCGAACACCAGTACCGAGACGGTGGCCCAGGACACCAGGGCGACAGTATTGGATGCGGCCTTCGAGATCATGCGTCCAATACTGCCTTGACCCCGGCTAGGTCAGTGCACCGGCACTCAGGAAACCGGCGGATAGCCCAGCGACGTGAGCAGGTTGGACGCACCCATCGCGATCTGACCCAGAACGTACTGGTACAGATCTGCCTGCGCGCCGAACTGCGGCTTGAGAGAATCGACGAACGCGACGATCGCGTCCTGCACTACCCAGTTGTACATGTGTGTTCCGCCCCTGCTGTGGTGAGACCAGTTCTGTGGCCAATTCAGTGATGCGGAACACAGCCTAGTACGCCGGAGAACAGGTCGGTCTCCCTGCCCGTCTCATCGGCACCGAGTTCGCCGCGGACGAGCACGTACTGCTCGTCCAGCAGGATCGGTTGGGCGATGTCGTTGGACAGTGCGTACTCGCGGCCCGACGGTGCGACGGTGACCTGGGTGGCGTGGGCACGCAGGGCGTCGCGCTTGGCGTCGAGCACACCGCGAACGTCGATACTGGTGGTGATCATGGTCTCGGGCACACTCGGTAGCTCCCCCTCGACCGGCATCCGCCAGTGCGCCGGAATCTCGTCGATCGCGGCGAGGCCCGACTGCAGTTGCTCCTCGCCGGTGACGGTCCAGTAGAACTTCGACACCTCCCAGGGCAGTCCGGCATCGGGATGGGCATCGGTTCCGCAGACCTCGACCGCTTCGGTCACCAGCGAGTGCACTTGCTGATGGTCGGGGTGGCCGTAGCCGCCCTCGGGGTCGTATCCGACGACGACCTGAGGCCGAAGCTCACGAATGACCTTCACCAGCGCCCCGAGCGCCTCGCCGCGGTCGGCATTGACGAACGCGCGCGGATCGCGGGCGGCCGAGGTTCCGGCCATCTCCGAGTCGCGCCAACGACCGGCACTGCCGAGGAATCGGGGCGGGTTGCAGCCCAGGGCCGCGAGCGCGCGATGCAGTTCCAGGATGCGATAGCCGCCGAGTTGATCCGCACGGTCGACGACCAGATCGGCCCAGGCCTCGCCGATCACTTCCCCCTCCTCGCCGAGCGAGCAGGTCAGCACCGTCACGTCGGCCCCGGCGCGAACGTAATGCGCGATGGTCCCCCCGGTAGTGATGGTTTCGTCGTCCGGATGGGCGTGCACCAGCAGTAGTCGCTGCGGTTCCGTCAACGTCTGCTCTGTCATCGCCTGATCTGCCTTCGGTCGTTGCTCGAGTTGCTCGGTCACCTGGGCGTCCGAATCCACTGTGCGGCGTCGGCGAAAATGCCCACCTCGACCGGGCCCGTCAACGAGACGCCGGTGATCCCGGGAACTGCCGCCACCACCGACGAGTCCTGCATGATCGGCAGGGTCGACGCCAAAGACCACAGTTGGGGCTCGATGTCGTTGCGAATGACCGATGAATCGAGACCGCCCACCAGGGCCTTGTCGATCGTCGGCTGCAGGCCGGGAACGCACAGGCCAGACAGGCTCCGCGGGGCGGGCGCGGGGTCCTGACCGTCCTGAGCCGGATCTGCGACACAGCCGAATCGGGAGGCCAGCGCCGTTGCCGGGTCTGCGCCCGCGCTGGTCCAGCCGATCACCGCGTCGACGGTGCCGTCGGTCAAGGCCGTGGAATACAACTCCTCGGGGGGCAGCGCAGTCACCGTCGCATCGATGCCTGCCCCGACCAGTTCGTCCGCGGCGGTTCCCGCGACAGCGAGCGCGACGTCGTCGTTCTCGACGGCACCGATCACGAACCTCAACGCGGTTCCGGACGCGTCGGCGAGGCGATCGACTCCGGGCACCGGCGCACTCGTGGTCGCAGCGCTGCCCGTCGGCGTGGTACTCGTCGGGGACGGGGATGTGGTGGCCGGGGTGTCCACCTTCGGTGTCGATGTCACCAGCGCATCCGGCGTCGAGACGAAGCCGGCGCTACGCAGCAGGTCGAGGGCGGCTGCTGTGCCGATGGGAGCAGGTGATGTCGCGGTGTAGTCGGGATCGGAGGGCGAGAGCAGCTGCGCTGCGGCGCGGCGATCCGTTGCGCCGCCCGATCCGACCGTAGCCAGCAGATTCGGGTCGAGTAGACCGAAAATTCCTTGCCGCACAGTGGCATCGGCCATGTTCGGCGCTCTACCGTTCACCGTCATCGACAGCACCCGAGATTGCGGAATGGTGCCTGTCCGCACGCCCGGAATCGCCGAGAGCTGGGCCCGCAGAGCCGAGTCGCCCGTGACCTGCGCGATCTGAGCATCGCTCGACCGCAGGGAATCGGCGAGCTGGGCCGGGGTTCCGCCTCGCCGGATCAGAATCTGATCGGGGGATGCCGGCTCGCCCCAGAAGCGATCGTTGCGCTCGAGCAGAATCTCGTCCCTGCCCTGGTCGACGGTCTTGATGTTGAATCGCGCACCCGAGACCGGAACGTTGTCTGTCAGACCACCTTGGAACCCGCCGGGAGAATCCTTGAGCAGGTGTGAGGGCACGAGATCGGCGAACAGGCGGGGCCAGGCCGGATACGGCGATCGGAGTGTCACATCGACCGTCTTGCCGCCACCCGAGGCCGCGACGCCGGTGATCAGGCCGTACCCCGCGGAATCGACGACCCCGGGCTGGGTGATCATCTGCTGCCACAGGTAGCGGAAGTCCTCGGCCGAAATCGGCGCACTGTCGGACCACTGAGCTGCGTTCTGCAATTGATACCGAATGGTGAACGGCGACTGCGATACCACCTCGGCCGAGATCAGCAACGACATGTCCGGCTCCCAGGTGGTGATCCCGGTGGCGGGATTCCGAACGGGGCGAAAGGGACTGGGCAGCACCAGGGAACTCACTGCTGCCGTGGCGGGTGACTGGTCTGCCATCAGGTGCGGGTTGAACCCGATGCCCACGTCGTCGATGGCGACGACCACCGGATCACCGGTCTTGGCCGGCACCATCGTGGTACTGACCGGGGTCTCCACGCTCTCGATCGGCGGTGGCGGATCCGCGGTGCACGCTGCAAGTACCAGAGCCATGGCAGAAACCAGAACCACCGGCATCAGCACCTTGCGCAACGAGGATCTCCTTCGTGGTGTGGCTACCGAGACGGAAGAAGCGACGCCCCACGAAGGTGACACGCCGCTTCCGCCGCACAAACGATTCTTACAGAGCAGCCTTGTCGCGAGTCTTGCTACGTGAACGCTCACGGGCCCGCTCGTTGGAGTCGAGGTGCACCTTGCGCACGCGGACGACCTCCGGAGTCACCTCGACGCACTCGTCACCTGCACAGAACTCCATGGCCATTTCCAGGTCGAGCTTCTTCGGCTTGGCCAGGGTCTCCATGACGTCTGCCGAGGACTGACGCATATTGGTCAGCTTCTTCTCGCGGGTGACGTTGATATCGAGATCTTCCTGACGCGGATTGATGCCCACGACCATGCCCTCGTACGTATCGGCACCCGGCTCGACGAAGAACGTTCCGCGGTCGGCCAGCTGGATCATGGCGAAGGGGGTGACCGAGCCGTTGCGGTCCGATACGAGCGAGCCGGTGTGGCGGGCTCGGATCTCGCCTGCCCACGGGGCGTACCCGTGGAAGACCGCGTTGGCGATGCCGGTGCCGCGGGTGTCGGTGAGGAAATCGGTACGGAAGCCGATCAGACCGCGCGAGGGAACGATGAACTCCATCCGAACCCAGCCTGCGCCGTGGTTCGTCATCTGCACCATCTTGCCCTTGCGTGCGGCGAGCAGCTGGGTGACGCTGCCGAGGTATTCCTCCGGGGTATCGACGGTGAGCTCCTCGAAGGGCTCGTGCAGCTTGCCGTCGACCTGACGGGTGACCACCTGGGGCTTGCCGACGGTGAGCTCGAATCCTTCACGACGCATCTGCTCGACGAGGATGGCGAGAGCGAGCTCGCCGCGACCCTGCACCTCCCACGCATCGGGGCGACCGATGTCGAGGACCTTGAGCGAGACGTTACCGATGAGCTCCTGGTCCAGACGGCTCTTGACCATCCGCGCGGTGAGCTTGTGTCCGCTGACGCGTCCGACGAGCGGGCTCGTGTTGGTACCGATGGTGACCGAGATGGCCGGCTGGTCGACGGTGATGCGCGGCAGAGCGACCGGGTTTTCCAGGTCTGCGAGGGTATCGCCGATCATGATGTCGGCGAAGCCTGCGACGGCGACGATGTCTCCTGCGACACCCTTCTCGCCGGGGACGCGCTCGACGCCGATGGTGTTGAGCAGCTCGGTGATCTTGGCCTTCTGAACGACGGGCTCGCCGTCGACCTCACGCATCCAGCTCACGGTCTGGCCCTTGGAGAGCTGACCGTTGTGGATACGAACCAGAGCGAGGCGACCGAGGAAGGCCGACGCGTCGAGGTTGGTCACGTGGGCCTGCAGCGGTGCGTCCACATTGCCCTTGGGAGCCGGGACGTAGCTGAGGAGCACCTCGAACAGCTCGTCGAGGTTCTCGGCGTCGGGAGCTTGACCGTTCTCGGGCTGCACCTTCGACGCCTTGCCCTCACGGCCGGAGGCGTAGAGCACGGGGAGGTCGAGGGCCAGCTCGGCGGCCTCGGATGCCTCGTCGTCGAGATCCGACGCGAGATCGAGAAGCAGGTCGTGGCTCTCGGAGACGACCTCTTCGATACGTGCGTCGGGACGGTCGGTCTTGTTCACGACCAGGATCACCGGCAGGGATGCCGCGAGCGCCTTGCGCAGTACGAAACGAGTCTGCGGCAGCGGCCCCTCGGAGGCATCGACGAGCAGGACGACACCGTCGACCATGGACAGGCCGCGTTCGACCTCTCCGCCGAAGTCGGCGTGGCCGGGGGTGTCGATGACGTTGATGACGGTCATGGTGCCGTCGGAGTTGCGTCGGTGCACGGCCGTGTTCTTGGCCAGAATCGTGATGCCTTTTTCTTTTTCGAGGTCACCCGAGTCCATGACGCGGTCGATCGCTTCGGCACGTTCCTCGAACGCGCCTGACTGTCGAAGCATGGCGTCGACCAGGGTGGTCTTGCCATGGTCGACGTGTGCAACGATGGCTACGTTGCGAAAAGTTGTGGTGCTGTCGATGTTGTCTGCACTGCTTGGGGCGCTCACGCGAAAAATTCTCCTGGAGTCGAATGCGGGCTCTTGTTCGCTAGCGGGCTTATGTCGCTAGAGAAGCGCGCTGCACCGCGAGGTTCTCGCGACTGATCGAGTTTACCCGTAGTCCGACGGTGTCCCGCGCCACCCTCAGGTCTGTGACCTGCGCCACCCATTAGTCTTGGTGCTCATGGGCAAGGTAAAGGCCAAAGATGTCTCGGGAATGAAGCCCAAGAAAAAATGCTGTCGTAAAAAGGTTCGCTGCATCAAGTGTCCGGTGGTCATCATGCGAATGAAGAAGCTCGAATCGGCAGGTGCCACCAAGAAGGAACTCAAGAAAGGCCTGAAGGCCGCCCGGGCGAAGTGAGCAGAATTTCCCGCAGTTCAGGTATCCACAACCGGTCCGCGTCGACCAGATCCATTCTGGCCAACGCCTCCGCATCCACCCACCGAAGAGCCGAATGTTCCAGCGCTGCAGGAGTTCCCGAGATCAATTCAGCGCGGTAGGCGCGCAGCACCAGCCCGCCGGGTAGGTCGGCATCGCCGCGAAGTGCCGCTCCGATCGAACACTCGACGCCCAGCTCTTCACGCAGCTCACGTGCCAGCGCTGCCTGCTCGGACTCCCCCGGTTCCACTTTTCCCCCAGGTAGCTCCCAGCGTCCCGCCAGCTCCACAGGACGAGCTCGCTGCGCGAGCAGCACCATGCCGTCCTCGGTCAACGCGGCTGCGACAACCACCGCCGTGGGGGTACCGGACATGTCACCATCCTTCTATGACCGCATTGCTGACCGACCGCGACATTCAGGACGCCCAGCTCACCGACTGGACGGTAGCGCAGAAATCGTTGACACGAACCGTCGAACTCGCGTCGTTCCGAGCGGCGATCGAAACGGTGAATCAGGTGGCCGATGCCGCAGAGGAAGCGGACCACCACCCCGACATCGACATCAGATGGCGGTCGGTGACGTTCGTGCTCTCGACCCACTCTGCCGGTGGCCTCACTCGGAAGGACGTCGATATGGCACGTCGGATCGATGCTCTGATCGAGGAGCGCTGACGCGACCGGCATAGGCCACCCAGCCGAGGAACAGCGCCGATCCGATCACGTCGACGGCCCCTGCCCACGCCTCGAATGCGGGACGCGGGATGGTCCAGATCGATTCCTGGAAGAAGCTCAGCAGCCACGGCACGCCCACTGTGACGGTCACCAGCCAGTAGCCGGCGACGATTCTCGCCCCGGCGACCGCGCGGAGCGGCCCGTGCATCAGCCAGATCACCATCGGGATCACCCAGATCCAGTGGTGCGACCACGAGATCGGCGAAATCAGTAGGCCGAGGAGTTGGACGATGATCAGGGTGCCGAGGTAGTCGCTGCGATCGATGCCGCGCCAGGCCGCGATCGCGAGAACCGTCGCGATCAGGGCGGCGGCCATCCACAACGGCCCCTGGCCCACATCGGAGCCGACGATCCTGCTCAGCGCCCCGCGCAGTGACTGATTCCAGACCGAGCCGACGGGGCCGATGCGATCGGCATCTCCGAGCAACGTCGTGAAGTAGGTGGCTGCCTGTTGCCCCAGTGCCGCGTAGCTGACCGCGACCGTGACTGCGAAGGCCACGGCCGAGAACGCTGCGGCCTTCCATCGCCGAGTCGCCAGAAAGTACAGGCCGGTGATGGCCGGAGTCAGCTTGATTCCTGCAGCGAAGCCGACGAGTCCGCCTGCCACCCACCACCGGGAGCTGCGCACAGCAAGGATCGCCAGCAGTACCAGAAATACGTTGACCTGGCCGTAGTCGAGCGTCGTACGGACGGGTTCGGACCACAGCCCGAGCGCGGTCCAGGCCATCGCGATACGAACCCAACGAGGTTCGGCGCTGCGCTCGTCGCCCAGAACCATCGACAGCGCCAGCCGCACCACGGCGAACAGTGCGGCCATCGTCGCCGCCTGCCAGACGATGCCGACCACGGTGAACGGCAGATAGTGCAGCGGGAAGAACACCAGCGCCGCGAACGGGGGGTAGGTGAACGGAAGCGGGAAGTCCGGGGTCTGCACCGAGTAGGTGTAGTCGTACAAATTGTCGCCGAGCAGCGCGGCCGAACCCTCGACGTAGACGTGAAGATCGACGAGATTCATACCGTTGGGTGTCACGAACGCCCAGACGAATCGGCTGATCACCGAGATTGCCAGGAGAACGGGGGCCAGCCGAACAAGTCGGTTCACTGTGCGTGCGGTTCCGTTCGGTATCGATGCCGTATATCGATCGCTGAGCTTATAGGTCGCCTCTTTCCTTCCCTAACCGCATAGGCACCCGAGTAACATTTGCATCACCTTTAACACTGGCAACTCCAGTAACACGCTATCGTGTGGACTCTGCGGAGATTTCGTACCGGAGAACACATAGACTGCCCTGGCATAGATGCGACGGGGAGGGTTCGACGGCAACGGCTGTACATCGGGGATTGCGCTACATAGAGTGACCCCTCGAGCACCGGCTGTCGCCGGGGGCCCGCGTCATGATCAGAATGGGGATTATTACCGTGCTTCGTACTCGCGGAACGCGTCGCGTCGTGACGGCATTCGCCGTAGCTGCAGCCGCCGCACTCGTCGTACCGACCAGCGCATCCGCGCAGCCACTGGTGCCCATGGCACCCGCTGATCTTCCCGCACCGGCCGATCCCGGCGAACTGATCGCTCAGTTCTTTCCCGCACCCGGCGAGCCGTTGCCCGACCTTCGCGATGTAGAAGCACTGGCTTCGTTCGCCCCCGCGATCGTCGGAGCCGCAGCCGGTCCTGCCGACGTCGGAGCCGCTCCGGCCGCAGATCTGCTGGGCCAGGCCCGCGCCCTGCTCGCGGCCGCGCAGCTACCGGAGCAGGTCAAGTCGCTGCTCGAGTCGGTCATCACGTTCCTCGACGGATCCGGTGGTGGTGGACCCGATCTGCCCACCGACGGCCCGGTCATCGCTCAGTTCCTCTACCCCACGCTCGGCAAGGGATGCATCTCGGACACCGCCGATTCGGTCGGGACCGCTCTTGCAGTTCCGGGCCCGGCCACACTGCCTCCGCCCGGACCGGCCGCGGGTCAGGCGGGCTTCGTCTTCACTGCGCTGGGAACCGCTCCCATCGCCGCCGAGCAGCCCGCACCGCTTACCGTCACCTGGCTCAACATCGACAACCGCCGCTCGGGAACCCAGGACCTGACCGGCGCAGCGATGATCAACACCGATGGCCCGGCCACGCTGTCTGCCATCGCCGATACCGGCCCCGGACGTGTGCTGTCGGTCATTTCCGGTTCGCTCACCACACAGTCGAAAGAGGATCCGTCTGCGGCACCTCGCAGCTGCACCTTCCTCCCCACCATCGGCACCGTCTACGTTCCGTAGCTCCTGCTCGATCGTGCTTCGAATGCACGTCGCCCCCGCAGCTTCGATCGAAGCGGCGGGGGCGAACTGCATTCGAATGGGTTTCGAGACCGGAAATGCGGCACATCGACGGGCGATGAACGTCGCGCTGCCGCCTATCGAACCGCTGAATTACATCGATGCAATTCAGAGGACCTCGGCGGTGGATTTGGACCACTGCCCGTAATCTTCCTTCAGCACATTATTGATATCGACCGTGACTCCGCCGACGAAATCCTTGTCTATACGGATCTGGTGAATATGAGCGGCCGGGTGAACGAAGCCCTTCGGTGTCCCCCAATTGTGCTGCCAAAACCATTGGCCGAGACCTGCCACCGAGGCCAATTCGATAGTCGGTGAATTGGCATAGATTCCGGTGTTCTCGGCCCCGATCACCGACTGCCACCCCACCAGGTACGGCGCGATCGCAGTCGCGAACTCCACTGCCGTGGGATTGTCGTCGATCGAGACGTAGATCGGACGGTCCGTGGGACCACCGGCAGCCAGGTGCAGTTCGAGTCCGCGCTCGGCATGCTTGACGCCCGCCGCGTAGCCGCCGCGCCAATCAGAGGTCGCCCCCTTGCCGAACTGGTAGTTCGAGACCACCTCGAGCCCAGCGGAGGTCAGCGCATCGGCTTCGTTCTTGAGCATCGGCTTGCCGATCATCCACTTGGCATCGGGCCGACGATCGGAGACGTAGCGAACGGCCCCGAGATGGCCTGCCGCCTTGATCGCCGACGCCGACGGCACCCCGCCCGAGTAGTCGACGAGAGTCCCCAGCACCGCCTCGGCGTGTGCGGTGGTCGTTCCCAAGGCCACCAATCCCACAGCGGCGGCGGACCCTGCAGCGGCGTACTTGAACAGTTCACGTCGCGAAACCTGCACAGAAATCTCCATTGTTGCTCGATCGCCGCGGCGCGCCTACCCACAGAACTGCACCACCACTGCTAATTTGTGATCTTTTGTCGTATCCCACCACAATCCCATCGGCACCGCCAGCCCCACTGCTCACACCACACACAGTTCCCCCGTGGTCCACATCGGCAACTCGGGCACCGCGAAGGTGAGCATGAATAAGGTGGGGAACACTGATGCACGGAAGAACACGCAAAGGAGTGGATGGACATGGGCGTAACTCTCGCCAAGGGCGGCAATGTCTCACTGACGAAGGAAGCACCGAACCTGACCGCCGTCTCCGTCGGACTGGGCTGGGACGTCCGCGCCACCACCGGCGGCGACTTCGACCTCGACGCCAGCGCGATCGGCCTCGGCACCTCGCGAAAGGCGCTGAGCGACCTCTACTTCGTCTTCTACAACAACCTGCGCTCCCCCGACGGTGCCATCGAGCACACCGGCGACAACCGGACCGGCGAAGGCGAAGGCGACGACGAGAGCATCGACGTCGACCTGACTGCCCTCACTCCCGACGTCGACTCCATCGTCTTCCCGGTGTCGATTCACAATGCCGATGCCCTGGGCCAGAACTTCGGCCAGGTCGTCAATGCCTTCATCCGCGTGGTCGACAAGTCCGACGGCCGCGAGCTGGCGCGCTTCGACCTGAGCGAGGATGCCTCCACCGAGACGGCCATGGTGTTCGGCGAGCTGTACCGCCGCGGAGCCGAGTGGAAGTTCCGCGCAATCGGGCAGGGCTATGCATCGGGCCTGGAGGGGATCGTGCGCGATTTCGGAATCGACGTGGGGTGAACCGTCTCGATTGAACAACGGAATAGAACAGAACTTGTGAGGCCCAGATGATGTGTGGTGATATCAGCGCACACACACCATAGGCCACATCAGTCACAGGAGTCACACATGTCTCGACGCCTCAGCCGTTTGGCGGGCGCAGTCGCGCTCTCCTGCGCGGCATTGCTCGCAGTTCCCGCCACTGCGGCGGCAGATCCGGCACCGGCCGATCCGCTCGCTCAGGCGATCGCCGCACTGCAGGGCCAGGGCGGAGCGTCCCTTGCGGCCGCGACGGCAATCGCCGACTCGCGTACCCCGGTCGCAGAGGAGGCGAACGCCGATCCGTTCGCGGCGCTCGACGCTGCCAACAAGGCGCTGACCGACTTCGGTATCACTCCGTTCTTCTACCCGACGGCAGCCATCAACTGCGCCGCGACACCGGGATCACCCCTCGGCATCGTTCCGGGTGTCGCGGGCGGAGCAGCAGGCCCGTGGCCACAGCTGAGCGTGCCTGCGATCCCCACGCTTCCCGGCCTGCCGTCGATCACCATTCCCGAACTCAACGCTGTCGACAAGGGCGAGACGATGTTCGCCTTCGTCCCGGCTGGCATCGTCAACGACTCGGCCGACAAGACCGGCATGCAGGTTGCATGGTTCAACGTCAACACGCTGCAGGGCGGATTCGCCGACTTCGGCGGCCTGGCAACCACTCTCGCCGATTCGATCCTGACCAACTCGGGCGTCCCCGACGCTGCGAAAGAGATCGTCCGGCCGTTCGTCATCGGCGCGATCGATTCGCTGCCCGCCGCAGGGGCCCGCGCGGTGCCCGTCGAAACCGGATCGGGAACCGTCCTGGCCGCGGTGTTCGGCACCGTGAACCACACGGGACTCGACGGAACCGCCAAGAGTTGCTTCTTCTTCCCCACCGTCGGAATGATCAACGTCGCCTGACGCGACCGCACAGCACGCTCCGAAAGGCCCGGCAGCAGAGCGCTGCCGGGCCTTTCGGCTGTTCACGCGTCGACTGCCCGGCCCAGCCGCCCCAATACTGCCTGCCTCTCGGTGCGCCGCGAGCGCGGTGCCCAGGGGCGCTGCCGATTCCGCCCGCGCATCTGCATCGCCGCCCCGGTCAGAAGATCGCCGGTGGGGGCGAAGTGAACTCGAACGAGCTCGTTGAGCGAGCGACCCAGTAGAACGTCGCGGACGTCACTACAGAAGCCGTGAGGAAACAGCGGCGCATCGAGTTCGTTGTACCGACCGCCGACGAACACCGGCCCCTCGGTGCCGAAGTCGCGGCACTGGGCGATGAACCCGTGGAACGCACGCCCCTTCTCGCGTCCGTAATAGGCGATACCGATCCGCCCGGACCCCGTGGCGGTGATAGCCCCGAAGCGGGCGTCGCGAACTCCGGGGGCCGAGACCACCACCGGTCTCGACCAGCTCACCGCCCCGTCGCCGGACCATGCAGCGTGGAGCAATCCGTCGCGGTCCGGCCACACCACGTAGACGTTTCCGTCGTCGTCGACGGCCGTCGACTCGGGCAACAGATAGCGTGAACCGCTCAGCAGAAAATGCAGTGGATTGTGGTACTTCGCCAGCGCAGAACCCGGCACCATCCGTACATCCCAGTGCAGGCCCTCGTCGCGGCTGACCGCCACGGCGAATCGCCGACCGTAGCGGCCGCCGATGTACACCGTGCCGTCGGGACCGACGACGCCCTTGCCGAATGCGACGTACTCCCGACTCGGTAGCCCGGGAATGTTCTTCGGATCGATGTCGAACCCGCCGGCCATCTCCCACTTCACACCGCCGTCGAAGGAACGCCAGATCACCTGTCGGGTGACGTTGACGAAGGGCCGCACGCGTACAGCGAACGGGGTCGGAGCCGACAGGTAGGTGACCCGGCCCGGGCTCGACCGTCGCGGACCGGCGAATATCTTCGCGGCCATCCTGGCCTTCGATGCCACTGTTCTGGTACGCCAGGTTTCACCGCGGTCGTCGCTGACTCCGAGAGTGAAGCCTGTTCGCAGCGGATGTGGCGGTACCGCGTCGAATCTTCCTGCATTGACGAACAGCCGGTCGTCGACGTCGTCGAAATACAGGTACGACCGATGGCGACTGTTCTGCGCGCCCTGCGGAACCGATGCGCGCCAGGATTCACCGAAATCCGATGAGCGCAACACTGCGACGCCGTCGACGGTGAATGCAGGGGCGAGAAACACGGTGTTGTCCGTCGCCACCCCGAGGGTGCAGGCCGCGGAGCCGTACTCGGTATAGGAGATGTCGGTGACGTAGTCGGCCGATGCCGCCGCGGTGGTGGACGCACGGAGACCGGCCCGGTAGCCCGAGGCGACCCTGGGAGTCACGACACCCACCCGGTGCTGCCACCGCATCCTGAGCACGGGGGAGGACGATTCATCACCCCAGGTTAGTGCCGGGACTGCGGGAAGCCGGCGAGGCAGTCGAAGAAGTCCTCGACCATCGTTGGTGACAAGTCACAGAACATGACCGGTTCGTTTGCTACCGGTGGATTCGCGTCGCAGCGAATAGGCTCCTCGGGTGCCTCGTGTTCGACTGCCCCGTGTTCGACCCGACGACAAACGCCCCGAGCGCCATTGCGCCACGCCGTGTCTGCACCCGGTCGATGCGCGTGCGCACTGGATGGCGGCGAAGATTCCGAGCGACCAATTTCTGCTGTACTGCTTCGATCGCGGGCCCGGCGACCTCGACACCGAAGTGCGACGTCTGCTCGAACGCAGCGCTCGAATCGACGTGTTGCGCACGCACATCACCGATGGCCCACTGCGTCTGACCTACCCACGGTGGACCGCAGCCCAGCCAGGCGCAGGGGCGATCTCCGTCCACCGGTCGCCGCTCACCTGGAGCGAGTGCCTCGATGCGATCGCAGCATCGTTCGAGCATCAGGTCGACCCGAGGGTGTCGGTATGGCATCTGCACCTGTACCCGAACGTGACCGATGCACCCGGCGGTGACGGGGCGGCCGGCGTTGTCGTGCTGCAACTTTCGCACGCGGCCGCCGACGGGTCGCTGGCATCACAGACTGCTCGCGATCTCCTCGGTCTCCATCGACTCCCGCCCGCGCGCGGGTGCCACTCACGCTCGACCGCAGCCGAGCTGAAATCGGTCGCGCGGGCCGTGTCCACCCTTCCGTTTCAGGTGGCGATGCTCGTTCGCGGCGGACTTCGTGCGCGACGCGATGCCGAGATACTCGAACGCGCCACCGAATCCGGGTCGGTTCCCCGCCCCGCACAGTCTCGGGCCCTGACCACTGTCGACGTTGCGCCCGCCGGCCGGACGTCCATTCGGACGATCGTGCTACCCAAGGCCGAATTGCAGACCTCGGACACCACCGTCACCACCTTCGCGCTCACCGCGATATCGATTGCCCTGCAACGCTTCCTCGGCGATGCATCGGATCTGGCCGCGGAGGTGACACTCGCGCGAGCAGCGCGTCCGGACGCCCGAAACAACTTCGGCAACGTCGGCGTCGGGCTCTTTCCCACCGAACCCGATATCCGCACTCGCATGCTGCTCATCTCGCAGGATCTGACCGCGCGGAGAACCCGCGCGAACCATCCACTGTCGACGGCGGCCCGAGCATCACAGGACGCAGCAGAGACCCATGTGCCGGCGTTTCTGGCCGAATGGGGCGTCGCGCAGTTCGATCCGACGGCGATTCCGCCGACAGTCACCGGCAATACCGTCGTATCCAGTGTCTCGCGCGGCGCGGCAGACCTCACCTTCTGCGGCGGATCGGTCCGGTTCACCGCAGGCTTCCCCGCACTCTCCCCCGCCATGAGCCTGACCCATGGAATCCACGGAATCGGCAACACCGTCACCGTCGGGATCACCTCCAACAGCGCGGCCGTCCATGACCCCGACCGGTACGAGGCACTCCTGCGCGAAACCTTCCGTGAGGTACGAACCGCGCTGACGTGATCCGGGGGCGAATGCCAGGTATTTCTCAGTGTTTGCGGGGGATCGAGCTCAGGTTCGCAGGCCAGACTGGCAGTCATGAGCCAGCAACAGGTCACCGTACTCGCGGTCGGCGGTACCGGGGAATCGCGCCCTTCCGACCACCGGCCTCGGGTGACCGGGCTGCTCGCCTCCGTGACCAGCGCACTCGACGATCGTTTCGTCGGTCAGTGGGTGGGCTATCCGGCCTCGTACGGTCCCGTCGCGCTCGGTGGACTGTCGTATCGCCACAGCGCAGACATCGGCGTCCGGCGACTTTCTCGCGCGATCGATGCCACCACCGGTCCGATCGCCCTGATCGGCTACTCGCAGGGAGCAACCGTCGTACGCGAGGTGCTCGGCCTGATTCACGACGGAACGATCGACGGAACTCGCATCGTCGCTGCGGGCCTGGTGTCCGATCCCCAACAACCCGCGGGTGCGGTGAGCGACTGCTCGGGACGCGGCGTCGCCGGCGTGGGTCCGGCTCTGCCCGAGTCGATTCCGGTCAAGTGGATCGGGCTGAAGTCCGACATGATCTGCAATGCCAGCGACGACAGCCTGATTCGCGATATCGCAGACCTCACCCGATGGATGTCGTTTCGGACTCCGAGAATCTGGCTGCGCGAGCTATGGAAACTTTTACGCAGCAACAGTTTCCAAAACGCCACTCGGACCCGACTGCGGCCCTCGCAGTGGGTGCACGATGTCCGACGCCTCCGCACCGCAGCCACCGAGATCGCCGGCTACCTACCGAAGTCGATGCGGTGGCACAGATTCGAGTGGGCGAACCCCGGCGGCGGCCGACACATCGCGTACGCGCGTGAACCCTACGAGGGCGATCTGACGGGTTGCCAGGTTCTCGCTCGCTGGCTCACCGAGCAGGAAGATCTGCGCGAGCGGACGCTCAGCCCTGCTCTGCAACAGCGGCGAGTTGCCTGAGTCCCTTCTCGAAGTCCGAACCGACGAGCTTGTCCATTACCGGGTAGACCGACCCGATCAGGCGGAAGAGCAGGTTCTGTTTTCCGGACATCCGCCAGGTCACGTGGGTTCCGTCGGCAGCTGGTTCCAGTACGAACGCCGTGACGTTTCGATTCTTGAACGGCTTGGTGAATTCGAGATCCAGGACGACGAGCTCGCCTGGCACCGATTCGATGATGGTCATCGTCCCGGCCCCGGCCTTCCGGTTACCCGACCACGCATACGAGGCTCCGACTCCGGCGTCGGGACCGGCGTACGTACGCATCAGATCCGGATCGAGTCCCTCGTAGGGCGACCATTTCACCCACTCGTGAAAATCGTCGATCAGAGCGTGCACGGTTGCCGCGTCCGCCTGCACCACAGTCGAGCGTTCGACGAGCACCGGGGCGTTGTTGTCGGTCATAGTGAATTCGTCAGCCTCTCTTGCACAGGCAGAAGATGTGTCCCGCGGGATCGCGGAACACCCAGAACGAGGAGTGCTCGTGGTCGATCAATTCGGCACCGGCGGCGACGACGAAGTCCCGAGACTGCTCCATGTCGTCCACCACCAGATCGAGATGGATCTTGATGCCCTCGTTCGGCCAGTCGACCGGGGTGAAATCTGGTGCCTGCTGGAATGCCAAACGCAATTCGCCCGGTCCATGCACCACCACCCAGTCTCCGTCGTCACGCACCGATTCCCACCCGAGGATGGTGCTGTAGAACCGGGCGAGAGCAGCAGGGTCCGGGCAGTCGAGGACGGTGTAGTCGACGGTGATCCTCGGAGTCGTCATGGCGACAGCGTAACGATCAGCCACCGAGCGCGGGGGCAATAGTCTCGAACCATGCCTCGTGCAGGTGCTGCTCCCAGTGGTTCCACCAGTGCACACCGGTGCCGGTGATCTTGACGTTGGGCCGTCCGCCTGCCGCCTGAAGGAGAGGAACGAATGCGCGGCTGCTGATGCCCGCCGCAGTCTCCAGCGGCACCATCTGCGCGAACTTCACGGGGTCGAAACTGCTGCTGGCCGGGTTGAACACCGGATCCGTTGCCGGCGAGCCACTTCCCGAGGAGACGAAGACTGCCGTGTTGCGCAGCGCACCGACGTTCAGGGACGGGTCGTTGCGGATCCAGTCCGCGGACGGCCACGCGCCCCACATGTTGCGGGCGTTGCCGCCCATCTCGCCGACCGCCACCGAGATGCCCTGCGCGAATCCGGGGCTGCTGGCCGTCGGGTAGCCGCTGAACGACGCGACCGCCTTGTAGAAGTCGGGCCGGTGGGCGGCGAGATTCAACGCAGAGGTGCCGCTCATCGACAGACCTGCCACCGCGTTGTTGACGTTGTCACTGCCGAAACGATCGGCCATCACCGGTGGCAGCTCCTGGGTGAGGAAGGTTTCCCACTTCACCCGTCCGAGCTTGGGGTCGTCGCGCTGCCAGTCGGAGTAGAAGGTTCCGCCGCCGCCGAACGGGATGACCACGTTGACGTGCTTGTCTGCGAAGAACTGCTCCACGTCCGTCTCGATCAGCCAGCCGCTGTTGTTCTCGGGTGCGCGCAGGCCGTCGAGCAGATACAGCGTGGGTGCCGGTCCGCCGCCGGCCGCCTCGAGCACCTTGATCGGGATGTTCTTGTCCATCGACGGTGAGTAGACGTAGACGAGCTCGGAATCGGCCTTCGCCACACCGGTCCCCATCAGGACCGTTGCCATCGCGGCGACCAAGACCGCCACAACGGCGAGCACCAGACCTCGTATCCGAGCATGCAGCATGGAGATTGTCCCCTTGTTCGTATCGACCCGACCGTCCCGGGGAGGGTAACAGCCAGATCACGGACTCGCCTGTTCTAGCGAGCGGGGCTGTCGACCACCCACCAGGCCGCATACGGCGGCATCCACACCGACCCGGTCCCGTCGACCTGCAGATCGTGCTGCGAGAGCACCTCGGTCGGGGCCGGGATGCCGAGTTCGATCAGCTCGGCGTGCGGAAAGGGTCGATGCTGCGCAGTCACGTTGTAGAGGGCGACCAGGGTGCCGCTGGGGTGACGCCTGCGCACCACGAGGATTCCGTCGTCGGACTCGGACTGCACGTCCACCGGTGCCTCGGCGTGCAGCATCGGCAGTCCGGCGCGCACCTTCGCGATGCGAGCGATACCGTCGAACACCCGTTGCGCGTCGCTCCCCTGCTGGAATCGGCCCGCTCGATCGGCATCGGTCACGCGAGGCCGATGCACCCACCGATTGTCCTCCGAGTGCGCCGGTTCTTCGGCCCAGTCGAGATCACCCGGAGAGCCGATCTCGTCGCCGCTCCAGACGACGGGAATACCGCCCCACCCGGCAATGATGGCATGCGCCAAGAAGATTCGACCGAATGCGCCGTCGGGATCGAGACGTGATGGGCCGAGCCCGGTCAGTGCTGCGGCGGTTCCGCTGATCCGGCGGTCCCCGGTGTCCGGGTTGTACTGGAACACCAGACCTTCGGACCAGGAGCCGTCGAACTCGCCCGAATACCACTGCGCCAAGAACTGGCGATGCCCTGCGCCCGAGAGTCCGAGTGACGCCGCGTCACGGTCGTCGATGGCCCAGCCGATATCGTCGTGGCAGCGCACATAGGTCACCCAGGTGCCACTCGGCGGTGTCGGGGGCAACGACGCCAAGGCGTGCCGCGCCAACGACGTACTGCCCGTTGCCAACATCGACCACACCTGCACCATCAGAGAATTGTGATACGCGATGTCCGATACCCGGCCCGTGTGCCGCCCTTGCCCCAGGTACGGCAAGAGGTCGCGGGGTCCGACGATCGCCTCGGCCTTGAACAGGGTCGCCGGAGCCGCCAACCGAGCGGTGGCTCGCAGCGCCTGAGTGACCGCATGCACCTCGGGTTGGTTCTGACAGTTGGTGCCGAGCCGTTTCCAGAGAAACGCGATTGCGTCGAGCCGCAGCACTTCCACCCCGAGGTTGGCCAGGTGCAGCACGATGCCTGCGAACTCCTGCAGCACAGCAGGGTTGGCCCAGTTCAGATCCCACTGCCACTCGTTGAACGTCGTCCACACCCATTCTTCGAGATCTGGATCGAGTGTGAAACTGCCGGGTGCGAAATCTGGAAACACCTCGGGGAGGGTGCGCTCGTACGAGTCCGGAGTGGCGCGATCGGGGTAGATCAAGAAGTAGTCCCGGTACCTCGGATCGCCGGCGCGCGCCTTCTCGGCCCATTCATGCTCGCGGGCAACGTGATTGAGAACCAGGTCGACCACCAGGCTGATCCCACGTCCGCGCAGGGTCTTCGCGAGGGTGCGCAGATCCTCGTTGGTGCCCAGATCTTCTCGCACCGACCGGTAGTCCATCACCGCGTAGCCGCCGTCGTTGTCACCGGGCCTGGGTTGCAGCAGCGGCATCAGATGCAGGTAGGTGACACCGAGATCGGTCAGGTGGTCGAGCCGCTCCCCCAATCCGCGCAGCGTCTGCCCGTATCGGTCGACATAACAGGCGTAGCCGAACATGTCGGGCTGCTGGAACCAGTCGGGTTCGAGCAGACGGCGCTGATCGAGCCGGTGCAGCTCCTCGGATCGGTCCGCAAACGCGCGTGCGGCGATCTCGACCAGAGCGGTCGCCACCGCGTCCGGCTCGGGGTAGACGGCGGTGACCGCGTCGTGCAGATCGGGAAACCACTGCTCGAGACGCAACTCGAACGTCTCGCGTCGGTATGCGGGAAGTTCGGCGAGGATCTCGCGGGTGACGTTCGAGACGGCGGGGTGAACCATGCACTCATTCTGGCATCGACCCCGGCGTGCGGACGCGCATACATCCGGTTACCGCGGGGTATCAGAGCGCCATGTCATTGCTGACCCGCACGCTGGACACGATCCTCGACCGAGCAGTCGTTCCCGGATACTCCCGCATCGGTGCCACGGTGCGGCGGCGGTTCTGGGCTGCCGATCCGTCGCCGTTCCCCGCCCCCATCGATGTGGTGGTGACCGGCGCGTCCTCAGGCTTGGGCGCTGCGACGGCGAAGGAACTGGCCCGGCTCGGGGCGCGAGTGCACCTGGTCGGCAGGTCTACCGAGCGGCTCGAATCGGCCGCCGCGGCCATCCGAACCGAGGTGCCCGACGCCTCCCTGGTGGTGCGCGAGTGCGATATCAGCAATCTCGATTCGGTGGCGACCCTGATCGCGGCGTTGGCATCGGAGCTCACCGCGGTGCATGCTCTGGTGCACTGCGCGGGGGTGATGCCGGATGGACGGTACCTCTCGGCACAGGGACACGAGTCGGCATTCGCCACGCACGTCCTCGGGCCGGTCGCATTGACGGTGGGATTACGGGAGCTGTTCGACGCAGGGTCGAGGGTCGTGTTCGTCTCGAGCGGCGGTATGTATGCAGTGCCACTGCAGAACTCGGACTTCGAGTACGAGAACGGCAAGTATTCGGGCATGACGGCCTACGCTCGCACGAAGCGCATGCAGGTGGTGGTGGCCGAGCAACTGGCCGATCATTTTGCGCTCGAGGACGATCCGGTGGTGCACAGCATGCATCCGGGCTGGGCAGCTACGCCCGGGGTCGCCGGTTCGATGCCGATGTTCGGTTCGGTGATGAAGCCGATTCTGCGCACTGCCGAGGACGGTGCCGACACCATCGTCTGGCTCGTGGCGGCCGACCGTGCACTGACCAGCACCGGCACATTCTGGCACGACCGCGCTCCGCGCCCGACTCATTACCCGTCCTGGCGTGGAGATTCCCCTCGCGTGCGAGATGCCCTGTGGGCCAGCGTGGTCGAGGCAACGGGAATCGAGCTCTGACTCGATTCACCGCTCGGCTGTCGGTCGTTTCAGCCCACCGACTGCGTTCCGAACGCGCACCAGCAGGGTCAAGCCGATCCCCCAGCCGAGCATGCACAGGATGACACCCACACCCGACTGACCGGTCACGTCGGTGCTGGCTTCGACGCAGAACGCCGTCGAGAACCCAGCGGTCATGCCCAGCGCAGCGACGCGTCCGCCAGTCCTCTGCCATCGCGACAGATGCGCGGCAAGCAGGCAGAGCAACACCACCGTCGCCCCGCATGCGGCCACTTGCCAGGACGGGAACGCATTCGGGGCCGGGAGCCCCGGGCCACGAAACTCACCGCGTTGATCTGCAGACCAGCTCAACCAACCTGCACACGAGGCGAAACCCGATGCGAGCGCCAGCGATCCGGTGGCCCACAAGCCCAGCGGGCCGGCTCCCGCTCGCTCACCACTCTTCGTGAACTGGGCCCACAGCACGAGAGCCCAGGCTGTCGACGGCACGCCGACGAAAACGAAGACTATCCACAGAAACTGAGACCACGAAAAGTCGACTGCCATGGCCCGACGCTATCGGACATCGCCTGGCTACAGTCGAGACATGTCGCTCGTCGATCAGTTGTCGAATTCTCTCCCTGCGGATCGCGTCGTCGTCGATCCCGATGTCATCGCGTCGTACCAGCACGACGAGGCGGAATGGGCACCGTATGCGGTGCCTGTTGCCGTCGTGCGGCCCCGTAGTGCCGAGGAAGTACAGGCTGTCGTCAGGGCGTGCCTGGCTCATGGCGCGCCTGTCGTCACGCGCGGCGCTGGGACCGGACTGTCCGGCGGCGCGAATGCCACCGAGGGATGCGTCGTGCTTGCGATGGACGGCATGGATGCGATCAAGGAGGTCGACCGGCTCGAGCGGTACGCCGTCGTCGAGCCGGGGGTGGTCAACGACCACCTGCGGGCAGCGGTTGCCGAGCACGGTCTGTGGTATCCACCGGATCCGGCAAGCGCACCGTGGTCGACCATCGGCGGCAACGTTGCCACCAACGCGGGCGGGCTGTGCTGCGTGAAGTACGGCGTCACCCGCGATTACGTGATGGGGATGCAGGTGGTCACCGGAACCGGAGATCTGGTGCGGCTCGGGCGTAGAACAGCCAAAGGCGTTGCCGGATATGACCTTGCCGGGCTCATGGTCGGGTCTGAGGGCACGCTCGGCATCATCACCGAGGTGACTGTCGAGCTGCGTCCGCTTCAGGGGCCGCAACGGACCGTTGCCGGTTACTTCGATTCGATCGTCGACGCCGGGCGTGCCGTTGCCGCGGTTGCAGCCGCCGGATTGACACCCTCCGCGTTGGAACTCATCGACAAGCAGTGCCTCATGGCCGTCGACGCCTGGAAGAACATGGGACTGTCGGTGGAGGCGAATGTCGTGTTGCTCGGGCGTATTGACGATCCAGGGCTCATCGGAGACCAGGCAGCCGAGAAGATGCTCTCGTGCTTCGACGAGGCCGGGGCCACCTGGTCTGCGGTCTCGACCGATCAGGAGGAGGCCGACGCGCTGTTCGCGGCCCGACGGTTGGCGTATCCGGCGATGGAGCGCCTGGGGCCGGTGCTGACCGAGGACGTGTGCGTTCCGAAGAAGCATGTGCCCGAGATGCTGTCGCGCATCGAGCAGATCGGCCAGCGATACGAGACGACGATCGCCAACATCGCCCACGCCGGTGACGGAAACCTGCATCCATTGCTCATCACTCCGCTGGGCGACGTACCGGCCCGAGAGCGTGCCCAGGCTGCCTTCGCCGAGATCATCGAGGCTGCTTTGGAACTCGGCGGCACCGTGACCGGCGAGCACGGAGTGGGGCTACTGAAGATGGACGGCTTGGTGCAAGAACTCGATCCGATGGTGTTGGACATGCACCGAGCTGTGAAAAAGGCGCTGGATCCACACGGAATCCTCAACCCAGGCAAGGTGTTCGTGTCGTAACGGTTTCAGCCCTGTGGTTGTGATTTCAGCTTGCCGTTGTGCAGCACGGTCACCAGCAGACTCGGCAGGCCGTTGACCAGCACAAGAACCGCCACCACGACGCCCAGGGCCAGCCACGGCTCGGTCAACCAGAATTGATGGCCGAGCTGGAGCGCACCGACGATACTCAGCATCCATCCGGCGGCCTGAGCGCTGCGGGCACGTTGGACAGATTTGCCTGGATACGAGCCGTTCACTGTTGGCAACCTATTGCCGTAGTTCTCACGAACCGAGATCCGAGCGGCCACGACGTGAAGCAGAACGGCGATCGTGATGGCACACAACGCAAGCGACATGTGGTCGTCTCCCCTTCCGCTCGCCGTCTACACACAGTCTCCCGGGCCTGGAACGATAGACCGATGACAACCAAGCTGACCATGGACTTCGGATCTACGCTACCCATCGGGTGGACCGAACTCGACCGAACTGCGGAAACGGAGCACTGGTCGGTGTTCAACAGTAGGTTCGGGTTTGGACCCGGGACCGAACCCGAGTCGTGGCCGGCCATCACCGAGCCTGCACCCTCCATGACATTCGATCTGGCCGCCCATACTGTCGGCACGACGGCCTCATGGTCTGCCCGCACCGACGCGATCAACGCGGAAGCCTTGCGCTGCTTCGTCACCGAGTTTTCGGACAACCCGGTCTTCGTGGTCCTGGACTGGCAACACACCGGCTACAGCTTCGACGCGGAAGCGCACGCCGACGCGGCCGAGAACGGCGAGTGGCGTGTCCCCGTTTACCCGGACGGCGATTACTACATCTTCGCCCGCGACGGATTCACCGAAGGGACCTTCGGCCATCCATGGGAACGCACCTTGTGCGTCTTCGGACCACGCATGGTCGCCACACTCGGCCGAACCTTGGCGACATGGCTTCCCACGATCCGCGTCGACGGCCACCGAGTCGCGGATCGACGAATGTAGCCGAGCCCGACCCACCCATAGCCCACTTACCGCAGTGGCTACTCACCGCGGACCGCGATTGGTGGGACCTAGCTGTTCGCGGGTCACTCGGATACGAGGCGTGACCGGCGCGCGGCAACACAATCCGAGCCGCTCGACTACCCGAGGGAGGCTGTGAAGAATGCTCCACTGGGGCGAAGCGTCCAGAGCTCAAAGGAGACATCGCTTGTCCACATGCCATGGACATGCAGTCAGGGCTTCCCGCCGCCAACGCTCGCATCCTGGGCTGTGATCGATTGCGGCGTCAGCCGAATCTGATCGGTGCCGTCAACGTTCATCGAGGCCAGTTCGGACCGCTCATGATCGACGATGTCGGTAATCAGTTCGCCGGTACGCGTCGTCGCCCTGTCCTAGATAATTCGGGAACCGTCCGCGTTGAACTGAGGGTGCACCGCATATGTGTCGGTCAACGCCGTGATCGGTCCACCGGCCGCAGGCATCGAATACAGCTCAGACCCGTTGTTTCCGCCCCGATTGCTGGAAAAGGCCAATGTGGAACCATCCGGGGAAAATGTCGGATCGGCGTTCCAGAACTGGTCTCTCAGAACGACCGTCGTCTCACCGCCCGTGGCAGGTACAGCGACAATGTATCCGTCGATGTTGAAAACGACGCGGGTCGCATCGGGTGTGAATGTTGCGCCGAACGCACTCTCCTCGCGAGCCAACAGTCGTACATCGCTACCGTCCGCATTCATCGCGCTGATTCCGTCGACGCTCGTAAATGCGATGGTCGATCCATCCGGCGAGAAAGTTGGCTCATATCCGCCCTCGAACAGCGTCCGCGATTCTCCGGACTCCAAATCCACAGATTCGATGAACCGGCCGTCGCGGGTATAGGCGATCGACGATCCATCGGGCGACATCGCCGCGTCGTAGGCGTACCTCGTATCGGACATTTCACCGGTCACCGTTGGCGTGACCTGGCGTAAGCCGGTGCCGTCTTCGTTCATCACGAAAATTTGGCCATACCCGTCATCGAACGACACTCGCGCTGGAGGCCGCTCGGCCTCTGGAGTGGATGTGCTCGTACATCCGGTCAGGGACACGGCAGCAGCGAGAGAAAGACAAACCAGCCGAGAGCGTCGCATGCGTCCTCGTTCTAGGCGAGGTTTCCCAGCGGATTCTGGGTTGCACCCGGATGCCCACGCTGCAATCCTGTAGACGTGCGGGTAGCCCTCATAGCCGATATTCACGGCAACATCGCGGCACTCGACGCCGTCCTGGACGACATCGAACAGCAAGTCGTCGACTCGGTGGTGAACCTCGGCGATCTACTGTCCGGCGGACTGCATCCGCGCCGGACTGCGGACCGGCTGATGGCGCTGGATTTTCCCACCATCGCGGGAAATCACGATCGCTATCTGCTCGAGCAGGATCCCGAGTCGATGGGTAGTTGGGATCGGCACGCCCATGATCGACTCGCCGACGAGCATCGACAGTGGCTGGGCTCGCTGCCGTTCTCACTCGAGCTGGGCCACGGGATCCTTGCAGTGCACGGCACTCCCACCGATGATCAGCAGTATTTCCTGCACTCGGTGGACGCCAACGGCTCGCGCGAGGCAAACGAGGCCGAAATCCTCGAACGGGCAGCAGGTTTCATGGACCGATCTGTCATCGCCTGCGGACACACCCATCTGCAGCGACAGTGGACTCTTCCCAGCGGCACACTCGTGGTCAATCCGGGGAGCGTCGGCACCCCTGCGTATGACGACGATCAGCCCCATCCGCACGTCATGGAATCCGGCTCTCCGCATGCGCGTTACGCGATACTCGACAACCGCGATCAAGGCAGGTGGACAGTCTCGTTCGAGTTGGTCGAGTACGACCACGTCGGTGCTGCCGCCGATGCCCGCGCGCACGGCATGAGCGCCACCGCCGACGCACTTCTCACCGGATTTGTCGGCCCTGCGCCACAAATGCCGTCACACTGATCGCGTGAAGATCACCGATGCCCAGCGGCGACACCGGCTCGTCGCGCAGCACTTCGCCCGTGCCTCGACTGCCGACGAGGTTGTGTCCTCCCTACTCGCATTGCATGCCACCGACCCAGCGACGGTGTATCTCTCGGTGCTCGCCCGCGCTCGATCACTGGGACTGTCCGATGTGCGCGACGCGATGTACGAGCGCCGAAGTCTCATCCGGCTCATGGCGATGCGTCGGACGATGTTCGTCGTCGCGCACGAGGATGTCCCGATGATTCATGCCGCTGCGAGCCTCGGGGTTGCGCGCACCATGCGGGCGCGCTTGGTCAAACAAGTCTCGACGCTGCCCACCGAACCGGTGATCGACGACGTCGAATCCTGGCTTTCAGCAACAGAAGAAGAGACCGAGACGGTGCTTCGGGCGATGGGAACTGCGACTGGTGCCGAACTCTCGGCTGCAGTCCCCGGCCTCAAGACCGCGCTGCTGCCGACCACCGACAAGTCCTACGACGTCAAGCGATACGTCACCTCCGAGGTGTTGGTGATGCTGGCGGCCGAGGGAAAATTGGTGCGTGTCGAACCACGGGGAACGTGGACGTCACGGCGGCATGCGTGGGCACCGATCGATCACTGGTGGCCGGACGGAATTCCCGATCTCGACGAGAACGAGGCACGCGCCGACCTTGCTCGACGCTGGCTCGAGGTATTCGGACCGGCGACGCTCGACGACCTGCAATGGTGGACGGGCTGGAACAAGACGCAGACTCGTGCTGCGGTCTCGGGCCTCGACACCGTAGGAGTCGAACTGACCGAGGGCGACGGAATCATGTTGACCGGCACTACTTTCGACAAGCCCGCCGGAACGAGCGTCATGCTGCTGCCTGCGCTCGATCCCACACCGATGGGCTGGAAGCGCCGCGCCTGGTATCTCGGCGAGCACAAGGCACCACTGTTCGACGCCTTCGGCAACATCGGCCCGACCATCTGGTCCGGTGGACGCATCGTCGGAGGTTGGGCGGTGTCCGGCTCCGGCGAAGTGGCGACCACGTTGCTCGAAGACGTCGGATCGACGGTGGCGAAAGCCGTTGCGTCCGAGGCCGGAAGAATCACGACCCTGCTCGACGGCACCGCGGTGATTCCGTCCTTTCCGACGCCATTGGAAAAGATATTGCGGGGTAAGAAGTGAGTCAGAAGACGTAGTGTCCCTCGGCCCAGGCGCGAGCGGCAGGAGGAGTCACCTCGTCGACGCGTTCTCCGTCGCGGAAGTAGCCTGTGTGCCGGATCGAGCCCGTGGACACGGCTTCCTGCCAGGCCTGCGTGGGTCCTTGCCGAACCAGAGCCACGGGGTGATGTCGTCCATGATCACGACCGTATCCGGGGTAGCGAATCCACGTAGGTCGTCGAGGTCTGCGCGGGCACCTTCCACCGAATGGTCACCGTCGACGAAGATCACATCGTATCGCACGTCCGGGTGTTCCTTCGCGTACGCGGCGATAGTGATGTGCGAGTCGCCCTGAATCAGAGTGTGACGCTCCGGAAAGTGTTCGTCGATATGGGCTTTCGCGGTGGCACTGTAGGCATAGGCGGCCAAGTCGAAGGACACGACGGTCGTATCGGGCGATACTTCGAGGAACGCCCAACTCGAGAAGCCGGCATTGAACCCGACCTCGCAGATGAGTTTCGTACTCGGACGGGCCGCAAGAGAGGACAGATATTTCTGCTCCGCCTCATCGGCACCACGCTCGAAAGGTTCTCCAGCCGTGACTGTCTGGTGTACCAAGGCTTCGAGTTCCTGCAGGCCCATCTACGTTCTCCTGTCCTCTGATTCGGAGCGTAGCCAACATCGATGGTCCATGCAGACGACGGCTGGTTCGTACCCACAGCCAATACCTGTAGCGTTCGCACCGAATGACTTTCCGCACAGCTAACGGGGAACGAGTCGATGACCGTAGATCTCACCAAAGGCGACGACCGCGCCGCCGGACCAGTCAACCCGTACGCCGTGATCTCACTGGTCGCAGCTCTGTTGGGCCTGTTTCCCGTCGCGATAGTGTTCGGGATCCTGGCCTTCTGGCGACCTGCCGGTAGAGGAATTGCCATCGCTGGATTGGCAATCGGGGCGATCGAGCTGATCGTTGTCGCGACTTTCCTGTACGGGTTCGGATCTGTGACGCCGAGCAATTCGGCATCCAGCGAAACTTTGACGCCTTACTCATTACCGGCAACCGCGATGTTGACGGCTCCGTCCACCGCGACGCCTCTACCCCCGGCGGAGACCTCCGTCGACGCGACCGAGGTACCCGTCGCCTCGCTGCCCGAAGTGGACGGGCAATGCGACCCGAGCACCGACAATCACGACACCTCGGCCGATGGGACGTTCCTCAAGTGCACCTACGCTGGGTCGACCAGCGCGCGGTGGGTGCAGTCCGCACCGATCATCGACAGCAACGCGGAGGCAGGATCGGCATGCGACCCGACTGTCAGAGGCATCGCGGTGTCGACGGATGGATTCGACATGTTCTGCGTCTCCGACGGCGCAGAAGGCGGCGGCTACTGGTCGCCCGGCCCGTAGGCGAGCGATATCCCGAGGACTGATCTCACGGTGCGAGCAGCTTCGTCGGTCTCACGCATGCACGCCCGACGTTACCGATAGGCGTCCCGTCGACCAACCTGCAGTGGTACGTGATTAACCCATCCATGATTCGTCGAGGTCGTGGGAACAAGGATCGCGAATGTGTCGGCTTGCGCCAGGCAAAGGTCACTAGTCAGGACGAGTGCTGGGCGGCGGCGGGGTGATCACGCCTTGGAGCTGGATCGAGTTCGGACTTGACGACCATACCGCGTTTGAGATCATTGAACGTCCGCCCCAAGGTCGTATGCAGAATCCAACTCTCTGAACTCTTCCAGTAGCCCACATCCGCGCCGCGAAGTGCGTATTCGGAGGATTCTATCCGTGTGCGCCGTCCGTATCCGTCGAGCAAGACTTCGATGAGACCAGAGGCAGTAACTTCCCGCTCGTTCGCACGCCTGTTGATGCAATCCCGCAGCTCCTCGGACACCTTGATCGTCGCGGTGATTTCGACATTATGCCAATCGGTATTCCATTCGATCTACGACTCCTGTCTCCCGGGTACCGACGGGGCTGTCCATCTGCCCACCGGCGGCATCTGCACAATTCGCGAAAGCGCTCTCGTCTGCACGCTGAATCGGAATGCCAGGTTGCCAGACAACAAGCCTGCCAGCTGCATGAATGCCAGCTTCGGCCGATGATATAGCCCTGTATTGGTCCCCAGTTTTCAGCCCCTTTGATATGCCCCACTAAGCTCTTGGCATGACTGCTGAGAACATCCACACCGCGAGCGATGATCTTCTTTTCCACTACACCGATCCGGCGGGTTTCGTTGGCATCATTCAGAGCAGCAAGCTATGGGCGACTAACGCTGCCTTCTTGAATGACACACAAGAAATGACGTTCGGTGCGAACCTTATTGCCGCGGAGATCTCGTTGGCGGCCAGTAGGCTTCGTCACCCTTCTCGCTCGCTCGCGTCGACCGACGCCGAGCTTCAGAAGACACAGGCTTGGACTCAGGTCCTGAGCTACCTCCAGGCAAGCTACAGCCCAAGCAGGGTGTCGTACGGCCCCTACGTCGTCTGCTTCTCAAAAAACGGCAACGATCTCGGGCAGTGGCGCGGCTACGCCAACGCTGGATACGCGATCGGATTCGAAGCAAGCACTGTCGTTGATTCCAGCGGGCTTCCACCCACGATGCCTTCTGAGATCAAGCCTGTGCACTATGGTGCCGATGCGCGAGCGATCGCAGTAAATTGCGCCGACAGGATCTTCGAGTTTCTTGATAGACTTCCAGACGATCGAGAACTTGACGATGGTGAGCTCGCGCAGGCCCTAGAGGTGGCCGACAAGTGGATCCCTCAGCTCAAACACGAGGCCTTCACTGCCGAAGCGGAAAGGCGTCTGTGGGTGCCCGAAATTCGCGACGTAAAATTTCGCCCTTCGCCGCTAGGATTAATCCCGTATAAAGAAGTCCCGATCAATCTTGACGCCATACGAAAGGTTGTGGTCGGGCCCGGGCCGAATCAGAAACTCCGCACTAACGCCCTTCAAATATTGCTTGAGCAGAAGTTTCCATGTTCTGAAATCGAGGTCGAGACGTCTGAAATTCCGTTCAGGGGTTAGCCTGTACCGCCGTCGAATTCGTCGCCTCCGAGGCCCGCGGAGGCAAAGGCTGCATCCGGGTGAGCAAGTCCAAACTAGCTGCAGAGAACAAGCCGCGCACAAATACCGCCGTCAATAAGACCACCGACACACGCATCAGCACGCGTTGACACCGGCTTATACGGGAAGGCGCACAGTCGGAGGGAGTCGCCATCGGTGCCGAGTCTCAGGTGCCGGGAAACGGCCACCCAGCAATTAGTACGCCGAGCGGCAATCGCCACCCCTACTTCTTTTGTTTCGCAACAAGAGCCGTCAGAACCCGGGCCACGGCTAAATCTAACCGTGGCGGTGGCGCGGACAACCTCAGGATCGCTAGTGCGGCGCGCCTGAAGTAGTTGGGCGCACTTCTTTTGGTTGAGTTACTTATGCGCGCTGATCCGTACTTGTGACGTTGACGCCCCCACCGGCAAAGTACGTTGTCATGCATTGAAGTTTAAGATTGCTCGCCGATCACTTGAAGATCGGGAAACCGCCGTCGTGCGAGCATAGCGCGAACACGGCGTTCAGCCACAGCGCAGTCAGACACTTGCGTACTCGACCGACCCGAAGTTGCTCGCGAAGCTGATCGCCATCGTCGGCCTGGACCTTGAGCCGCCGAGAACGCGAGCGTATTGCGGATGGACGAAGAACCGCAGATACAGGCATTGACCGCACCACACTGAAGTTACCAATGCAGATCGGGATAACCGAGAAGCGGACCCACGATTACGTCCGCTACAGCACGACCAGGTTGTTCGCGGCACTCGAGGTGGCTACAGGCAAAATTACCGAAATTTGCAAACGACGTCACCGCTATCAAGAATTTCTGGTTTTATTCAAACTAGTTGCGCGGAGGCACCCCTGATGAGGAACTTCACCTGGTGATGGACAACTATGACACTCACAAGAAGTGGGAGGTACGGGGTCGGTTCGCCGATAATCCCTGTATCGCAACGAATTTCACACCCACCTCAGCGTAATTCATGAATCTCGCATAGGAGTGGTTCTGGATCATCGAACGCCAGGCGATCCACCGCGGAACCTTCCGCATTGTCCGTAACCTCACCGTCAAGATCCGTTCCAACATCAACGGCTGGAACTCAAGCGCTCAGCCGTTCGCCTGGAGCTAAACTGCGGAGCAGATCCTCAAGAGCCCACCGCCCAACAACTTCAGATGCGGACCACTAGAACCCTAGACACCTTGATCGCTTACAATATTCAACACTTGACCATACATCGTCGCTTGACAAGCGCTCCAGCATTTCGCTGAGATACCAAATTCTAGTAAATGAATTCAACCAAACGCATCGATTCCCGCCGCATAATCATCCAGTGCCGAGGAAAATTATCCAATGCATTCTGGATTTAAATATCCAACAGCACACGACCTACCTATCGTTTTTCGAATTTCGACTTTTACTGTCAAAAACAGACTGCCGAGACCCGTTATCGAAAGATTCTACCGCTGTCCAAGGTCACAACTAGTACAACCGGTAATTTTGGCGCACGTTGGCGGCCCAAAGCTTCACGACGATACCAATCTGGCGGGCAACCTCTGGGTCTGGAGCCCCCACAGGAAGGCGCTGGACGAAGACGTCAGCGACCCCTTCATCGAACACACCACCGCGGACACCGTCTTCGCGAAAGACCAACAGTGGTAGCCTCAGCCCGAACAGGATTCCGGCCTCCAAGTTGTTCCACGGAGTCGGGAACGACACATTTTTCACTGTCTCAGCGACCGAAGTACCCGGCTTAACCCGAACCGTCTCGGCAAGCATCTGCTCAAATCCAAGAATTACCCCACCCGAGCAATGCCGAGCTATCGAGTAAACCTCTTTAAGAGGTGAATCGATGCCATAATCAGTTCGTCCAAGTGCGCGATGCTCAAACTCTTCACCAGCCAGAAGGCCAATTAGAAAGTTGTAGGAGGCCTGTTGATCATCCGACAGTGCGGTCGGAGCAGAAACGAAGACCGGGATTCGCGCACTCATGACGTAGGCCTTCCATCGACTGGCGCTCTCAAGCTACACGTTGAAGCGGAACTCCACCACATCACCGTCGGCCATGACGTAGTCCTTGCCCTCCATACGCACCTTGCCTGCAGCTTTGGCCGAGGCCATCGACCCTGCGGCGATCAGGTCGTCGAAGGAGACGATTTCGGCCTTGATGAAGCCGCGCTCGAAGTCGGTGTGAATGACGCCTGCGGCCTGGGGCGCGGTATCTCCTTGGTGAATTGTCCACGCGCGAGCCTCTTTCGGGCCTGCGGTGAGGTAGGTCTGCAGCCCGAGGGTGTGGAAGCCGGCGCGCGCCAACGCGTCGAGTCCGGGCTCGGTCTGCCCTACGGATTCGAGCAGCTCGGCTGCCGATTCCTTGTCCAGCTCGAGCAGCTCCGACTCGATCTTCGCGTCGAGGAACACTGCGTCGGCGGGCGCAACCATCCGCGCGAGTTCGCCGATCTTCGCGTCGTCGGTGAGCACCGACTCGTCGGCATTGAAGACGTACAGGAAGGGCTTGGTGGTGAGCAGCTGGAATTCACCGAGCAACTCGAAGTCCAGCTTCGACTTCGCCGAGAACAGCGTTTTGCCGTCGTTCAGCACTGCCTGTGCTGCCAGCGCCGCGTCGAGAGCGGGCTTGCGGTCCTTCTTGATCCGCACCTCCTTCTCGAGCCGCGGGATGGCCTTCTCGAGAGTCTGCAGATCCGCGATGGCGAGTTCGGTTTCGATGACCTCGATGTCTGCGGTCGGGTCGACGCGGCCGTCGACGTGCACCACGTCGTCGTCGGCGAAGACACGAACGACCTGACAGATGGCGTCGGCTTCACGAATGTTGGCGAGGAACTTGTTGCCCAGGCCTGCGCCCTCGGACGCGCCCTTGACGATGCCGGCGATGTCGACGAACGACACCAGCGCAGGCACGAGCTTCTCCGAACCGAACACCTCGGCCAGCTTCTCGAGCCGGGGATCCGGCAGTGCAACCACTCCGACGTTGGGTTCGATGGTGGCGAACGGGTAGTTCGCGGCCAGCGCGTCGTTGTTGGTCAGTGCATTGAAGAGGGTGGACTTGCCGACGTTGGGCAGTCCGACGATTCCGAGGGTGAGGCTCACGGTCTATGGAGTCTACTTTGACGACACCACCAGCTCGGACAGTGCCCGGCCAGCAGCAATGCTCGACGCTCCGAGTGGAGCCAGAACCACGTGATCCGCCCCGGCCTCACGGTGGGCAGTCACCCGAGCGGCGATGTCGCGGACGCTCCCCCACACCACGAGCGCGTCCACCAATCGGTCGCTGAGCTGGTCGACGTCGGCGTCCGTGAATCCCATCCGCAGGAAGTTCTGCCGATAGCCAGGGACCGTCGCGAGAAAGCTCAGAGGCTGCCGTGCTGCGGCGCGGGCACGATCCGGATCGGACTCGACCACACAGAACTGGTCGACCACCAATTCGGCCGTCCCCAGGTAGTGCCGCGCCTGCGCCGTCCACTCGGGAGTCACGAGCAGCCCGATCGCGCCGGCAGCGCGGTCTCGAGCCATCTCCAGCTTCTTCGGCCCGAGCGCCGCGAGCAGAATCCGATCGGCGGGTACCTCGAGCCCGTCGAGATACTCCCTCAGCTGAGCCAAAGGACGAGCACTCTGCGGCCCGCCGAGGCCGAGTACGAATCGACCGGTACCCGAGAGCTCGTCGAACAGCTCGCCGGTCTGCCCAGGCGGGTACACATCGACCGGCACGATTGCCGGAACGATGGTGGCGGTCTCGGTCGCGCGAACCAGATCGGCCAGCCTGTCGAGCCGATCGATCTGCCCGCCCGGCAGCCAGACCGAGGTGTATCCGAGTAATTCCAACTCCCGTGCATCGTCGAGATACGACGGCGACACGTCGATGGCAATGCCGATTGCGCCGAGACCGAGTGTGTCCATGCCCGTGACGCTAGAACCTCGAGTTATGTCGAGGTCAAGTGTCGGGACTTAGAACGAGTTCGCAACGATCAGTGCAATGAAGGCGAAGTACAGAACTATGAGGACGAAGAATATCCCCAGCGACAGTTTCCCGAAGAACGCTGCGCGATTCGACGAATACTGTGCGCCCTGAACATCTCCCATCATCCACAGCGGATGAACCTTGAGTGCGTGATTGAACGCCGGGATGGCCACCGGCCAGAAGAAGATGATGGCGACGACGGCCCACCCCGCATTGGACGACGGCAGCGGCGGTGCCTGCGCATAGGGCTGAGCTGCCGGATAGGGCTGATGGGACTGCTGGAACTCTGACTGCTCGTACGGATTCGACATGACCATTTCCCCCGATTGTTCGATGACGGACAACCAGTAGGACGCCGCATCGTCACGTCTGGTTCCCTCTGCGGAGGGGGAATTTTCAGACCAGTTCGGCCGTGGCGACCGCGAGAGCGACGATTGCGTCCCAATCTTGCTCTGCGACAGCCGCGGCGGGAGTGAGCCACGACCCTCCCACGCATCCGACGTTCGGCAGCGCCAGGTACGCCGACGCGTTGGCGGTGGAGATGCCACCCGTCGGGCAGAATCTTGCGGCCGGAATCGGCGAGTGGATGGACTTCAGAAAATTCGCCCCACCCGACGCCTCGGCGGGGAAGAACTTGAGCTCGGTGTAGCCGGCTTCGAGCAGGGTGAGCACCTCGGACACCGTTGCGGCACCGGGTAAGTGGGGCAATCCGGTCTCTCGCATGGCTTTCGTCAGAGATGGTGTGCAGCCCGGCGAGACCAGGAACTGTGCGCCCGCGTCGGCGGCCTGCTTGGCCTGACCGGGAGTGATGATCGTGCCTGCGCCGACGAGGATCTCGGGGACCTCCGCCGCGATGCGCTCGATGGCGTCGAGTGCCACCGGAGTGCGCAGGGTCAGCTCGATGACGGGCACCCCGCCCTGCACCAGGGCGCGAGCGATCGGAACAGCATGCTCGAGGTTCTCGATGACGACGACGGGGATGACAGGTACGCGGTCGAGCAGGGATGCAGTCACGTTGTTGCTTTCTTGTCGAGTTACGGGGACTCAGCGCATGACGAACATTGCGCCCTCGTCGGCAGGGCCGACGAGCGCACGCATGCCAGAGAACAGGTCACGACCGGTGCTGGACCACTCGTCCTTGTCCAAGACGCGACCGGTGACCGGTCGGGCCTCGAATTCGTCGAGCGGAACCTCGATCGACAGTGTGCCGTCGAGTGAGTCGAGGGTGATGATGTCACCGTCGACAATTCTCGCGATCGGTCCCCCACTCGCGGCTTCGGGCGTGAGGTGAATTGCCGCAGCGACTTTTCCGGAGGCACCGGACATCCGGCCGTCCGTGATCAACGCGACGGACCGGCCCTTGTCCTGCAGGATTCCGAGCGCGGGGGTGAGCTTGTGCAACTCGGGCATACCGTTGGCCTGCGGCCCCTGGTAGCGAAGCACGGCAACAAAATCGCAATCGAGTTCCCCGGCCTCGAATGCTTCGAGGAAGTCGGATTGGTCGTCGAAGACTCGCGCCGGTCCGGTGACCACCCGATGTTCCGGTGCCAAGGCGGAGGTTTTGATGACGCATTTTCCGATCGGCCCCGTCAACATCTTGAGCCCGCCGTCGGCGCTGAACGGCTCGTTCGCACCTCGTAACACGGTGTCGTCGTGACTCATCCGAGTACCGTCCTGCCACATCACCCCGTCACCGTCGAGCTTCGGCTCCTGCGTGTAGCGTCGCAGACCCAGCCCGGCAACGGTTTTCACATCCTCGTGCATCAACCCGGCGTCGAGCAGTGACCCGATGACGAACCCGAGTCCGCCGGCCGCGTGGAAGTGGTTGACGTCGGCCTTGCCGTTGGGGTAGATCCGGGCCATCAACGGCACCACGGCCGACAGATCCGACAGGTCCTGCCATGTCAGCGTGATGCCAGCAGCTTTCGCGATGGCAACGAGGTGCATCGTGTGGTTGGTCGAGCCGCCGGTGGCGAGCAACGCGACACAGCCGTTGACGATCGACTTGACGTCGATGACCTCCCCCACCGGGGTGTAGTTGTCTCCGAGCGAGGTCAGACCGGTGACGACGTGCGCGGCCTCGCGGGTCAACGCATCGCGCATGGCAGTTCCGGGGTTGACGAACGACGACCCCGGTAGGTGCAGGCCCATGACCTCCATGAGCAGCTGATTGGAATTGGCCGTTCCGAAGAACGTGCAGGTGCCACTGCCGTGGTACGACGCGGCCTCGGCGTCGAGCAGAGCCTCTCGGCCCACCTTGCCCTCGGCGTAGAGCTGGCGAGCTTTTGCCTTCTCCCCGTTGGGAAGTCCGGAGGTCATCGGGCCGGCGGGTACGAACACCGCGGGTAGATGGCCGAAACTCAGTGCGCCGATGAGCATTCCGGGGACGATCTTGTCGCAGACGCCGAGCATCAGGGTGGCGTCGAACATGTCGTGGGACAACGCAATTGCCGTCGACATCGCGATGATGTCCCGGCTGAACAGGGACAGTTGCATGCCGTCGCGGCCCTGCGTGATGCCGTCGCACATCGCGGGGACGCCACCGGCGAACTGCGCGATGCCCCCGGCATCGATGACCGACTTCTTCAGGGCGGCCGGGTAGGTCTCGAACGGCTTGTGCGCCGAGAGCATGTCGTTGTAGGCGGAGACGATCGCGATGTTGGGCTTGACCATGCCGCGTAGCGCCTGTTTGTCGGCTTTACCGGAGGCCGCGAAGCCGTGCGCGATGTTGGCGCAGGCGAGGCGGCCGCGGGCGGGGCCCGAATCCCCGGCAGCGGCAATTCGAGCGAGATAGGCGGTGCGGTCGGACTGGCTGCGGTCTGCGATGCGGTCGGTGACCTGACGCAGAACCGGATGAAGAGTGTCCATGAGTGCCTCCGATGTTCGGTCTCTCACGACTCAGCGTAGAGCTACTTCGGCCTCTCGACAACCCAACTTAAGCTTTTCAAAGTTAAAAGTGTGCGTTCTTCGGGTGTTGCCGTAAAAGTTGCCAGTTGGTTGAATGACGTATATGTCGATGCCGCGCCTGAGCGCCCCACCTGCCACCGCGGGTGAGATATTTGCTCTGATTCGCGACGGAGAAGCAGACACCCGCGCGGAGTTGGGCCGGGTCACCGGACTGTCACGATCGGCGGTCGCCACCCGCGTCGCCGCACTCACCGGCCTCGGGCTGGTCATCGAAACCGAGGACACCCAGTCGACAGGCGGACGCCCTCCGGCGCGAGTGTCCTTCGATGTGGACGCAGGCGTCGTACTCGCCGCCGCGATCGGACGCAGTCGGTCACAACTGGGCGTGTTCGGTCTCGGCGGAGAATTTCTTGCCGGCGACACCGTCGACCAGGAGATCGGCGTGGGCCCGGACGAACTGATGCCGCAGATCACCAAGCGGCTGCAGGCCATGCTCGACGAGTCTCGCCGAACCGGACATCGCATCCTCGGGGTCGGTCTGTCCATCCCCGGCACCGCCGATACATCCCGCGGCTGCAGCCTGGACTCGCCGATCATGCACGGCTGGGACGGGGTGCCGCTGGCACCGTTCTTCGCGGACATCACGTCGGCACCGGCGTTTCTCGACAACGACGCCAATGCGATGGTGCTCGCCGAACGCCGAGACAATCGAGATCGCTTCCAGAATGCCCTACTGGTCAAGGCCTCGACGGGCCTCGGAGCCGGAATCGTGGCGGGCGGGGCATTGCAGCGCGGATCACTCGGAGCCGCAGGCGAATTCGGCCACACCAAGACGGCAGCGGCGGCCGGCGTCGCGTGCAGGTGCGGCGACAGCGGCTGCCTCGAGGCCATCGCCGGCGGCTGGGCGCTGGTCAAGGCGCTCGCCGAACAGGGACGCGAAGTCGGCCACATCCGCGGCGTGGTCGACCTCGCGGTGAGCGGCGACCCCGAAGCACGCAGACTCATCCGCGACAGCGGACGCCACATCGGCGAAACCCTGGCCGGAGCCGTGAACCTGCTCAACCCCGAGGTACTCATCGTCGGCGGTGACATGGCCAATGCCTACGACATCTTCGTCGCCGGCCTGCGCGAAACCGTCTACGGCAACGCCACCGCACTGGCCACCAAAGCCCTCACCATCCAGGCCACCACCCACGGCGACCTCTCCGGGGTCATCGGAAGCGCCGCACTGGTGTTGGACCAGGTGCTCAGCGCCCGGGCCGTCGACGACGCCCTCGGTAGCTGACACGGCCAGACCCCGCTCGTCGCAGTACAGCAACCGTCGGGCGCAGGACGCCGCGTCGATTCGAGGACGCGCACGATCTCCACGCATAGGGTGATCGCAGTCACACCTGCGACCATGGAGACCCACACATGTCACTGAAAGCGGCCGGCGATCCACACGTCGAATTGCTGAAGCCCGATCCCGATCTACCACCAGTCGGCGTCGTCGAGACGCATCCGATGTCGACGGCAAAACGTCTGATGCTCGTCGCGATCGGCCTGCTCGGCGGCGTCGCCTGGACGATCATCGCGATCGTCCGCGGGGAGAACCCCAATGCCGTCTGGTTCGTCATCGCCGCAGTCTGTACCTACATCTTCGCGTTTCGCTTCTATGCCAGGCTGATCGAACGCAAGATCGTCTTCCCGCGCGACGACAGGGCCACGCCCGCCGAGATTCTGGAAAACGGCAAGGACTACATGCCGACCGATCGTCGGGTGCTGTTCGGCCACCACTTCGCCGCCATCGCCGGTGCGGGCCCACTCGTCGGACCCGTGCTCGCCGCTCAAATGGGCTATCTACCCGGCACCATGTGGATCATCATCGGCGTCGTGTTCGCCGGTGCCGTCCAGGACTTCCTGGTGCTGTGGATCTCGACGCGTCGCAACGGCCGCAGCCTCGGCCAGATGGCCCGCGACGAACTCGGCGTAGTCGGTGGTACCGCGGCACTGATCGCGGTGTTCGTCATCATGATCATCCTGATCGCGGTGCTCGCCCTCGTCGTCGTGAACGCACTCGCGGAAAGCCCATGGGGTGTCTTCTCCATCGCGCTGACCATTCCGATCGCACTGTTCATGGGCGTCTACCTGCGTTACCTACGCCCGGGCAAGGTGTCCGAGGTGTCCCTGATCGGCGTCGTGCTGCTGCTCATGGCAATCGTCGTCGGCGGTTGGGTTGCCGAAACCGAGTGGGGCACCGACTGGTTCACCCTCTCCAAGGTCACCGTCGCGTGGCTGCTGATCGGCTACGGCCTGCTCGCCTGCATCCTGCCGGTCTGGCTGCTCTTGGCCCCTCGCGACTACCTGTCGACGTTCATGAAGGTCGGCACCATCGCGCTGCTCGCCGTAGGCATCCTGATTGCCCGGCCCGAGATCCAGATGCCTGCCATGACCACCTTCGCCACCGAAGGCAACGGACCGGCGTTCGCGGGATCACTGTTCCCGTTCCTGTTCATCACCATTGCCTGCGGTGCGCTGTCGGGCTTCCACGCTCTGATCTCCTCCGGCACCACGCCGAAGTTGCTCGAGAAGGAAAAGCAGATGCGCATGATCGGCTACGGCGGCATGCTCACCGAGTCGTTCGTGGCCATCATGGCTCTGATCACCGCATGCATCCTCGATCAGCACCTCTACTTCGCCCTCAACGCACCCACAGCGCTCACCGGCGGAACTCCAGACTCCGCAGCTGCGTACGTCAATGGATTGGGCCTGAGTGGCGGGGACGTGTCGGCTGCCGAATTGAGCCAGGCCGCAGCCGATGTCGGTGAGGAGACGATCGTCTCCCGCACCGGCGGCGCACCGACCCTCGCGTTCGGCATGTCCGAGGTGCTGCATCAGGTGTTCGGCGGACCAGGACTCAAGTCGTTCTGGTACCACTTCGCGATCATGTTCGAGGCCCTGTTCATCCTCACCACGGTCGACGCAGGTACCCGCGTCGCGCGCTTCATGCTCTCCGACAGCATCGGCAACCTGCCCGGAGCCTCGGCCAAGAAGTTCAAGGATCCGTCCTGGCGTCCCGGCGCGTGGATCTGCTCGCTGATCGTCGTCGCGGCCTGGGGCGCAATCCTTCTGATGGGCGTCACCGATCCGCTCGGCGGCATCAACACGCTGTTCCCGCTGTTCGGTATTGCCAACCAGTTGCTCGCCGCCATCGCGCTGACCGTCGTGCTGACGATCGTCGTCAAACGAGGTCTGTACAAGTGGGCCTGGATCCCGGGAGTCCCGCTGGCCTGGGACCTGATCGTCACGATGACCGCGTCGTATCAGAAGATCTTCTCCTCGGTTCCCGCGATCGGATACTGGACCCAGCATGCGCAGTTCCGCGATGCAAAGGCACAGGGACTGAGCGAATTCGGTAATGCCAAGACCCCCGAGGCCATCGACGCGGTCATCCGCAACACCTTCATCCAGGGCACACTGTCGATCGTCTTTGCAGTACTGGTCCTGGTCGTCGTGTTCGCCGGAGTGTGGGTGTGCATCAAGGCTGTTCGCGGAGACGACCTCCCCGACAACGAAGAACCTGAGGTGCCGTCGAAGATCTTCGGTCCCGCCGGATTCGTACCGACCAAGGCGGAGAAGGAAATCCAAGCCGAATGGGACGAGCTCATCACCGCCGGCACCGTCCGCCGACCCGGATCGGCGCACTAGATGCGCGGGCTGTGGTGGTGGATCACCTCGGTGATGGGCGATCACGATTACGACCGCTGTGTCGCCCACCTCGCTCGGCACCATCCCGAGCAAGAACCGCCGACGGTGCGTCAGTACTGGAAGGATCGGTACGCGGACGCCGACCGGAATCCAGGAGCCCGCTGCTGCTAGAGCTTCCCCGTCGTGCGCCTTTTGCGTACCTCTGTGTACGCAAAAGGCGCACGAGGGGCGCAGCCCCGTCCGATTTCCGCTAGCACTGGCGCGTTCGCGCTGACACAGTGGACCTATGAGCGGCGAACGGCAGGTGCAGGAACTGGACTTCGATCGGTGTTATCGCGCGGTCTCCTCGCGTGACGCACGGTTCGACGGCCAGTTCTTCACCGCCGTCCGCACCACCGGCATCTACTGCCGACCCTCCTGCCCGGCGCGCACACCCAAACCGAGCAACGTCTCGTTCCTGGCGACCGCGGCAGCGGCACAACAATCCGGCTACCGCGCCTGCCGCCGCTGCCAGCCCGATGCCACCCCGGGTTCCCCGCGCTGGAACATCCACTCGGACCTCAGCTCTCGCGCGATGCGTCTGATCTCCGATGGCGCGATCGAGCGCGGGGGCGTCGACGGGCTCGCCCGCACCCTCGGCTACTCGACCCGCCAACTGACCCGAGTGTTGACCACCGAGGTGGGTGCAGGCCCCTTGGCACTGGCTCGTGCACACCGGGCACACACGGCCCGCACGCTGATTCAAACCACGGATATGTCGATGTCCGACATCGCGTTCGCTGCCGGGTTCTCCAGCGTCCGACAGTTCAACGACACCGTCAAGGAAGTGTTCGCCGTCGACCCGACCACGCTGCGCCGGGAGGCACACCGCACCGCAACTCCCACCGCGGGCGGAACGGTGACCCTGCGGCTGCCCTACCGCCCGCCACTCGATCGCGGTTGGATCGAGTGGTTTCTACGCGGCCACGTGGTCGAGGGCATCGAATCGTTCTCCGATGGTGACTACATGCGATCGCTGCGCCTGCCACACGCCGCCGGCCTGGTGTCACTGCGGGTGATGGACGGATTCGTCAGTGCCGCAGTGACATTGCAGGACATGCGCGATCTCGCTCCCGCCGTTGCCAGAATCCGACATCTTCTCGACCTCGACGCCGATCCACTGGCCGTCGACGACGCCCTGCGCACCGATCCACAGTTGGCACCGAGCCTCGACGCCCACCCGGGTATCCGCGCACTCGGGGTGGTCGACGGCGCGGAGATGCTGCTGCGCACCGTGATCGGACAACAGATCTCGTTGAAGGCCGCAGCCACCCACACCGCCCGACTCGTCGAGGCACTCGGCACACCGCTGGACCTGGGCAATGCAGAGGTCACCACATTGTTCCCCGACGCTGCGGTGATCGCCGAACGCGGCCACGAGGTCCTCACCGGACCGGTCGCCCGCGTGCAGACCGTCATCCGCGTCGCCGACGCCATCGCGTCGGGAGACCTCGTGCTGCATCCGGCGCGAGAAGCCCCCGACCTGGAACGAGAACTGCTCGCGCTCAAAGGCATCGGACCGTGGACCGCCCGGTACGTGGTGATGCGACTGCTCGGTGATCCCGATGTGCTTCTCGACACCGATCTCGTCGTCCGCCAGGGCGCACAGGCACTGGATATCTCGTTGACGAACCCTGCCCGCTGGGCACCGTGGCGTTCGTACGTCTCGATGCACCTGTGGATCACCGCACTGGAAAGAAGACAACCATGACTGCAGCCGCCGCCACCCAAGACAGCCCGATCGGCCCGTTCACCACCATCGTCGACGACGATCAGCGCGTCCTTGCCTCCGGCTGGACCGCCGACGTCGACGAACTGAGAATGCTGATTCACCCGACCTTGCGACCCGACGCCGTGCGCAGCCGCGCCGATCTCGGCGGCGTCACCGCCGCCGTCGCGGCGTACCACCGAGGCGAGTTGCATCGCATCGACGAGGTCGCCGTCGCGCAACGCTCCGGTGAATTCTTGATGCACGCCTGGGATGTACTGCGCACCGTCGAGCCCGGAAAGCCGGTGACCTACTCCGAGTTCGCGGACCTCTCGGGCCGACCCGCTGCCATCCGCGGCGCGGCCTCTGCGTGCGCTCGCAATGCTGCCGCACTGTTCGTCCCGTGCCACCGGGTGGTGCGCATCGGCGGCGCACTCGGCGGCTTTCGGTGGGGATTGCCCGCGAAGAAGTGGCTGCTGACGCACGAGGCCGACTGACCGGGTATCGCGCCGAGAGGCGGTGGTCCGCGGCCGAAGGGCACCGGACGTTATGGTTCATCACGATCCGCCGTCCGCCGAGTGTGAGGAAACCCCCAGTGACCGAATCGGCTCCTCCGAGAAACTCCAGGGCCTCAGCCAAGCCCGAGAAGGATCGCGGCGACCTCATCGGGGTCGGCGGCCTGTGGCTCGCCAAATGGTCGCTCATCCTGATCTCGATTGCCGCCGGGGCATGGGTGTTGGGCTGGCTGATCGGGCACCTGTGGGTGATCTTGTTGCCGGTTCTGCTCGCGGTGATCGTTGCCACCGTCCTGTGGCCGCCGGCGAAATTGATGATGCGGCTCGGCTTTCCGGCAGCATTGGCGGCCACCGTCTCGCTGGTGGTGTTCTTCGTCGTCATCGGCGGCGTGATCACCCTGATCATTCCCTCCGTCGCCGAGCAGGCCCCGGAACTTGTGGACAAGGCCTCGGGCGGCATCACGCAGGTTCAGACCTGGGTCAAGGGGCCACCACTGAACCTCGGTGACGACCAGATCGACTCGGCCGTCTCCGCCATCGTCTCGCGGCTTCAGGACAGCGGAACGATGATCGCCTCGGGTGTGTTCACGGGAGTGTCGGCCGCCGGTTCGATCCTCATCACGCTGGCGCTGGTGTTGGTGCTGTCGTTCTTCTTCGTCAAGGACGGACCGAAGTTCCTGCCGTGGTTGCACGGGTTCTCGGGTGGCCGGGCCGGACGCCATCTGGCCGAGGTGCTCTCGCGGATGTGGTCGACGCTCGGCGGATTCATCCGGACTCAGGCCATCGTCAGCTTCATCGATGCCTTCTTCATCGGCCTCGGGCTTCTCATCCTCGGCGTGCCGCTGGCTCTCGTTCTCGCGACCCTCACCTTTCTCGGTGGCTTCATCCCGATCGTCGGTGCGTTCGTCGCAGGTGCGCTCGCTGTCCTGGTCGCTCTCGTGGCAAACGGGCTCACGACGGCGTTGATCGTGCTGGCCATCATCGTCGCCGTGCAGCAGCTGGAAGGCAATGTACTGCAGCCGATTCTGCAGAGTCGCAGCATGAATCTGCATCCGGCGATCGTGCTGCTCGCCGTCGCGGGCGGAAGCTCCTTGTTCGGCATCATCGGCGCGTTTCTCGCCGTCCCCGCGGCCGCGGTTGCGGCCGTGCTGATCCGGTACCTGTCGGAGCAGATCGACGCGCGCTCGAACGAGATGGACCAGGACGAACTCGAGGATCAGGCCCCGACGGCCGAGGACCTGGCCGAATCGAGGGACGCGGACGAGAAGGCCGAATCGGAGGACGAGTCCTCCGATCAGGACGCCACGACCTGAAGCGTCGATCCGGAGCGCTCGCGCTTGACGTAGAGCCGGCTGGGGATGCGTTGGCGCATCTCGTCGACGTGGCTGACGACCCCGACGACGCGGCCACCTGCGCGTAGTTCGTCGAGGACGGCCATGACGGATTCGAGTGTGTCGGCGTCGAGGGTGCCGAATCCTTCGTCGATGAACATGGTGTCGAGTACGACGCCCCCGGATTCGGCTGCCACGACGTCTGCGAGTCCCAACGCGAGCGCGAGCGAAGCGAGGAACGCCTCGCCGCCCGAGAGGGTCTTGGCCGATCGCACGACGCCGGTGTAGTCGTCTCGGATATCCAATCCGAGGCCACCGCGCTTTCCCCGCGCACCGGCCTCGTCGGAATGGACGAATTCGTATCGGCCCGCGGACATGCGGCCCAACCGTGCGGACGCCGACTCGGCGACGTCCTCGAGTCGGGACGCGAGAACATACGATCGCAGCGACATCTTCCGGGCATTCTGACCTCGCCCGGCCACCACGTCCGCCAGGTTCGCGAGTTCGTCGAACTCGGCCTGCTTGGGCGCAATCGCCTCCGCGGCGGTCGACAGCTCCGCGATCAGTCGTTCCAGATCGTCTGCGCGCCGACGGCATTCGGCCACGGTCGCTGCGGCAGATCTCGCCTGCCCGTCGAGCTCGGCACAGGCACGACGCAGCGGATCGAGGTCCACCGGTGGGTGCCCCGCGACAGCGACGATGGCGGGCTCACGCAGTACGTGTTCGGCATGCGCCCGACGCTCCTCGGCGGCACGGAGCTCGGCCTCGATCTGCTCGACGCGGTCGGCAGTGAGAACGGCCCCGGCCGCGGCGGCGGCAGAGTCGAAATTCGACGCTGACACCCTTCGGTCGAGTTCGGCGCGCAGTGCGTCGTGCTTCTCGGTGGCGTCGAGCCAGGCGATCCGCGAGTCCTGGATTCTCTGGGAACCGTCGATCAAGGCTTCCCGCTCGGCAATTCGCTCCACCAGCGACTCGGCCTGATCTACCGCCCCGGCCCCAACTACTGCCTCGGCCCCAACTACTGTCTCGGCCACATCTACTGCCTCGGCCACAGACGCGCGCATCTGCGCCAGCGTTTCCTCCGTGGCCGACAGTCGCGCATCCACCGACCCACGTGTGGCGACGAGGTTGTTGAGCGTGACCGCCAACGCGTCCGAATCACGCCGCAGTCGGGCAGCCTCCGCCGATGCCACGTCGATATCCGCGGCGATCGTGCGTGCATCCTGCACGGCCTTCGTGGCGGTATCGAGATTCTCGGTCAGCTCCGCGAGGGACACTCCCCCGGTGCGATCGTGCAGGAGGTCGACCGCGAGCTTGGCCTCCGCCACGGCCTCGACTGCCTGATCGAGGGCGGCAGCCGCCTTCCGCTCGGCCGCGGCGGCTTTGTCTTCCTGCGCCTTGGTCACCGTCGAGGTGGATGCCGCAGCGGGATGTGGGTGCACGTCCGATCCGCACACCGCACAGGGCTCACCTGCCTCCAGACGGTCCGCCAGCTCTGCGGCCATCCCGTCGATGCGGCGCTCCCGAAGATCGAGCAGGTGTGCCCAGGCCTTGTTGTGTGCCGCAGCAGCGGCGTCGCGGGTGCGCTCGGTCTGGACGAGAGCGTCACGCTTGCGCACCAGTTCGATTGCGGATTCGGCTGCGACACGGGCCCGTTCGCAGCGCTCGTCGAGACCCGGCAGCTCGGCAGTGGCTGCCTCCGCTCGTGCCACGCGCGCTTCCGCGGCAGTGATCTCTCGAGGCATCTCGGCCTGCAGTTGCTCGGTCCGCTCGATCTGCGCCGCGATGTCGCGTTGCTGCGCTCGGTATCGGACGAGTGTGTCCTCCATGCGATCGGCATCGCGCGAAACCTGAAGCAACGAGTTCATCCGTGCGACGTCGGTGGTCCAGTCGCGTACGAACTGCGCGAGGACGGCGCGCTCGTGCGACCTGTCGCCGGGCTCGGGTGGCCACTGCAGCGCGTCGCGAAAACGCCGTCCCTCCGGCGATCTCGGCAGCGCACGCTCCGCCGCTGCGAGCGCGGTGCCGGCCGCCTCGGTCGCCTCGCGAGCCACAGACAGATCCGCGGCAGCCTCGGCGATCGGGCCCGCGGCCACCGAGTCGGCGATCGCGGTTCTACGCGCCGATCGTATCGACTCGCCCTCCCGGTACTGCGCGAGTTGTTCCTCGGCGAGTCCTCGTCGACGCTGCAGATCCAGAACGGTGGTGGCATCGGCCAACGCGTCGGAGGCGCGGCGCGCTGCGGCATCGACCAGCACCGCCGTCCCTTGCGCCAGCATCCGATCCTGTCGGGCGCCGGTGAGGACATCGGCCGCCCACCCGAGCGGGTCCGGTTGCGCACCGTCCTCATTCACCGGCTCCGATACGCCCGATGCCTGCGATACCTTGCCGAGCATGATGTCGATGTCATGGTGGGCGTCGGCGAGCTCGGCGGCCGAATCCCGACGACGTTGCGCGAACCACTCCTCGACATCTCCGAATCGGCCTGTGTCGAAGAGCCTTTCGAGCAGGTTTCCACGCTCGTCACTGTCTGCTCGCAGGAATCGCGCGAACTCCCCCTGCGGCAGCAGTACCACCTGGAAGAACTGGTCTGCACTCATTCCGAGCAGGGCATTGACGACATCGCCGATCTCGCTCAGCCGGGTGAGGTTCTGCCCGCGACCGTCCAACCAGGTGAGGCTGGCTTTGGCATGTTGCTTGGTGGTGCCGCTGCTCCTGAGCTTTGGTCGTAGGAACTCCGGACTGCGCACGATGCGGATACGCCGACCACCGAGAGTCGCCTCCAGGGTCACCTGCGGCACCACGCCTGCGGCTGCGTGATCGGACAGTAGTCGCTTGCCTTCGCGACGTGCCCCGGGCACGGTCCCGTACAGCGCGAACGCCACGGCGTCGAGCACAGTCGTCTTGCCCGCCCCGGTGTGGCCGTGCAGCAGAAAAAGCCCGTCTGCGCCGAGCGCATCGAAATCGACCGTCTCGGTGCCCGCGAAGGGACCGAAGGCGGTGATCTCGAGAGAGTGCAGCCTCATGCAGCACCGCGGTCGACGGTCGATGCCCGGTCGGTGGCGTCGTTCTCGCGCTGCACAGCTGCCAGCGCGCGAGCCAGCAGATCGGACTCCACCGCGGTCGGCGCGCTACGCATGTCCGTCAGAAACGAGGTTGCGATGTCGAGATCACTGCGACCGCGTACGCGGTCGCGGTAACGAAGCTCGCTGCTACCTTCGGGACGACGCCACTCGAGATGCACTGCGTTGCGAAAACGCTTCTGCAGCAGCCGCATTGCGTCGAGAGGGCGGACCTCGTCGGTGAGCACGGCAGAGACGTAACAGTCCTCGAACTCGCAATAGCTTGCGTCCGAGAGCAAGTGATCGACCGTGCCTTCGATGCGGGCAAGCCCGCGGACCTGCGGCAGTTCCACTCGCTCGACGCTACCGAGGCCGTCGGCATCGAGTTCGAGAATCCACACGGCCTTACGATGCGATCGCTCTCCGAAGGAGTACGGCAACGGAGACCCCGAGTACCGCACTCGATCGGTGAGAACCTGAGGCGAATGCAGGTGGCCGAGCGCCACGTAGTCGACTCCGTCGAACGCCGACGCCGGTGCGGTTTCGATACCGCCGGAGGAGATGGACCGCTCCGAACCGGTCGCCTCACCGCCGACGATGAACGCATGCGCCAGCACGACCGAGCGCACATGTTGTCCCGCTTGGTCTCTCATCGCGAGATCGCCGCGAACGCGATCCATTGCGGCGTCGAGCACCTCGGCGTGGGTGCGCGCGGTGGGAACCTCGAGCTCGAGGCGCGTGGTCTCGGGCTCGAGATACGGAATGCCGTAGAACGCAACGCTGCCGTGCTCGTCCTCGATGACGACAGGGGTCGCCACATCGCCCACTCGGGTCATCAGGTGCAGACCGCCTGCCGAGGCGAATGCAGCACCGGCACCGAGGCGCGCCGGTGAATCGTGGTTGCCCGAAGTCGCGACGATGACGGCACCGGCCGCTCGGATCGCCTCGAGCCCGCGATTGCAGACCAGCACCGCGTCGGCACTGGGCACCGCACGATCGTAGATATCACCGGGCACCACCACCACATCGATCGATTGCGCCGCAACCAGTTCCGCGATGGATCTCAGCACCGCGCCCTGATCGGCCAACAGGTCGACACCGTGAAAGGTGCGACCTATGTGCCAGTCCGAGGTGTGCAGAATTCTCATACGAACGACGCTATCGGGAAGCACCGACAAACTCCTCGAGGCGCGACGGCCAGTCGGAAAGTGAGAAGGATCGACCGGCTGCGCGAACCGAACCTGTCGGCGCCGTCCTGCATCATCTGCTCCCATGAACATTCTCACCGCATTCGGCCTTCTCGTTGCCCTCGGCATCGGAGTGGTCGTGGGCTGGCTGCTGCATGCCTCGCGTATGGGTGATCGAGCCGTACGAGCCGAGGCCCAACTGGCCGCTGTGCGCGAGCACGAGAGCCTGCTTCGGCAGTCGCTGAGTGCGGTCAACGAGGATTCCGCGCGTCGGCATTCGACCGTCATCGGCCAACAGGTCTCACATCTGGTCGAGCCGTTGCACGACGCCGTCGACGCGCTGTCCGAGCACGTGCGGCAGGTCGAGCACAATCGGATCAGGGCCTACGCGGGGCTCTCGGAGCAGGTCACCGGGATGCACCGGGCCTCGATGCATCTGTCCACCCAGACCGGCCAGCTGGTGACGGCACTGCGCGCACCGCAGATCCGGGGACGGTGGGGCGAGATCCAGCTCGAGCGGGTCGTCGAGCTCGCAGGCATGCTCAAGCACTGCGATTTCGACACTCAGGTCAGCAAGGACGGCATCAGACCGGACATGATCGTCCGACTCGCCGGAGGTCGACAGATCGTGGTCGACGCCAAGGTCCCGTTCGCGGCCTACCTCGATGCCGCTCAGGACGAGGACGCCGGTGCGCGCGAGAAGCATCTGCGCCGCCATGCGAAACAACTGCGCACCCACATCGATCAGCTGGCCGACAAGGCGTACTGGCAGGCGTTCGAGCCGACCCCGGAATTCGTGGTGCTGTTCGTTCCCGGCGACCCGTTCCTCGATGCGGCGCTGACCTCGGACACCGGCCTGCTCGAATACGCCTTCGGCCGGAACGTGATCCTGGCCACCCCCACCACACTGGTGGCACTGTTGCGCACCGTCGCCTACACCTGGAAACAGGAGTCCCTGGCCGAGGACGCGGCGCGCATCCAACAGTTGGGACGAGAGCTGTATACGCGCATCGGCGTCGTCGGGGCGCACCTGGACAAGCTCGGAGCCCATCTCGGCAAGGCAGTGGAGTCTTTCAATTCCACCGTCGGGTCGGTCGACACCAGAGTGAGTGTGACGGCGAGAAAACTTCACGAACTCGAACTGTTCGACGCCGAGCCGGTGCAGATCAATCGGGTCGATGTGCGGCCCACCCTGTCCGATTCGTCGCGCTACCGGCACGACTTCGGTCATGTCGACGATGCAGTCGGCTGAACTACGGCTAACCTCGAGGGGTGTCTACCTCCCAACGTGCCCGCTCCGGGGTACCGCTGGATCACCGATCCATCCTCGCGAATGTGCCCGGCGTGCCTGCGTGGGGCGCTGTCGCTATCGCCGCCGGTCTGACTTTTCTCGGATTTCTCGTCGATGCTGCTCGTGGAACTGAGCTGACCGGCGCGTTCGCGTTTCTCTACGTTCTCGGCTGCATCGCTGCCGTCGTGTTGGTTCGCTACCGCGGACTGTTCACCGCGATGGTCCAAGCTCCGCTGATCCTGTTCGTGGCCGTCCCGCTGGCGTACCAGTACTTCACGGAAGACGCCGGAACCGGCCTCAAGGACATCATCCTCAACGTCGCCATTCCGCTGGTCAACCGCTTTCCGCTGATGTTGCTCGGCACCGCGGTTGCAGTCGGTCTCGGTGTGCTGCGCATCGTGCTCAAGCGGCAGAACACGCACGCACCCGCAGTGCGGCGCAACAAGAAACCCAGCGAAGACAAGCCCGGGAGGGCGCAGCGACGAGCGCAGGCCGAGCGACCCGAACGCCCCCGCAGGCGAACAGACCCCGCCGACCGCAGCCCCGTATCGGCTACCGAGGCCACCGACATCGTGAGCGAGCCGTACGTCGGGCGTTCGAGCGCCGCGTCTCGTCCGCGCACCGGAACCGATCGCCGCTCGACAACGCCGACGCCCTCGCCGCAGCCTCGATTTTCCCCCACCGACTCCCCCCGGCCGGACTACGCCAGGCCCGAGCGTCAGAAGCCCGACTACCAGCGGCCGCAGTATCCGCAGTCGCGGCAGCCTCAGCGGGCACAGCCTGCCGAACCCCGGTATTCATCGGAACCGCGCCGCGAGCGCTCGGCCCGCGTGCAACCTCCTCGCGAGGTGGCCGACCCGTACAGCACCGGAGCCCGGCCGGTCGTGGCTCCCGGCACCAGCAGTTCCGCCGCCGACAACCCGCGTGGCACTCACTCGCTCCCCACGCCCCATCGGGACGACATTCCCCCGCATCCGGTACCGAAGGTGCGCTACCGCGACCGCCGGACGGACTGAATTGTCCGCAGCCGTATCGGGCGGACCGGCTGCTGGTAGACCCTAACGAGCCGGGCGTAGCTCACGAGGCAGCGAGAACACCAGGGTCTCGTTCGCGGTGGTGACCGGCTGCACGTCCGCGTACCCGTGCTCGGCGAACAGATCGATGACGCCCTGCACCAGAATCTCCGGCACCGACGCACCGGATGTGATGCCGATGGTCTCGACACCGTCGAGCCAGGCCAGGTCGATTTCCTTGGCGTAGTCGACCAGATAGCTCGCGCGCGCACCGGCGTTGAGGGCGACCTCGACCAGACGGACCGAGTTGGAGGAGTTCTTCGATCCGACGACGATCACCAGGTCACATTCCGGTGCCATCACCTTCACCGCCACCTGACGGTTCTGCGTGGCGTAGCAGATGTCGTCGCTGGGCGGGTCCTGCAGCGTCGGAAATCGCTCGCGCAGCTTGGCGACGGTCGCCATCGTCTCGTCGACGCTGAGTGTGGTCTGCGACAGCCAGATCACCTTGTTCTCGTCCCGAACGGTGACGTTGTCCACCGATTCGGGGCCGTCGACCAGCTGAATGTGCTCAGGTGCTTCTCCTGCTGTGCCCTCGACCTCCTCGTGGCCGTCGTGACCGATCAGCAGAATGTCGTAGTCGTCCCGAGCGAACCGCTTCGCTTCCTGATGCACTTTGGTCACCAACGGACAGGTCGCATCGATGGTGCGCAGGTTCCGCTCGGCCGCGGACGTGTGCACGGCCGGTGAGACCCCGTGGGCCGAGAACACCAGTAGTGCACCCTCGGGCACCTCGTCGGTTTCCTCGACGAACACCGCGCCGCGATCGGACAATGTCTCGACGACATGTCGGTTGTGCACGATCTCCTTGCGCACGTACACCGGCGCACCGTGCTGTTCCAGCGCCTTCTCGACGGTCTCGACTGCACGATCGACTCCCGCGCAGTAGCCCCGCGGCTCGGCGAGCAGCACTCGCTTACCCCCGGAGTACGCGGGCTTACCACCACCGGCGGAATGTGCAATACCTAGATTCAAGGGAACGGCCGAAGACATGACTCCCAGGGTACGTGCAAGTAGCACAGTGCAGCTTCTCCAGCCTGTCGGCTACCCAAAGTCGACGAATTCGGGCAGTCTGGTGGGCATGACTCGAGTCCCCTTTGCAGCACGCGTGGCCGCAGGCGTCGCGGTGACCGTCGTGGAAGAGGCTCGCAAGCTTCCCGGTTCCGCCCTGATGCTGCCGATGACGGTCGTCAGCGAAGCGCTCGCCCGGGGGATGCGATTGCAGCAACAGGTCACGGCGCTGGCCATCAAGGGCGATGTGATCATCGCGACACTTCCGGTCGTCGGAACTCCGCGTGAAGAGCAGCCGGCCTGGGCGCAATTCGACGAGGACGGAGACGAGAACGATGTCTTCGGCGCGCCCGTCGTCACCGATGACGTCGATGTACCCGACGCATCCGAGCCGATCGCCGCGAACGGCCGGTTCGCGCTGTATTCGACGCCTCCGGTGGACGAGCCGGTGCAGGACACCTCGGCCAAGCGTTCCCCCGGCGTCGACAAGCCCGAGATCGTCGAGATGATCGACTTCGACACCCTGGCGCTGGCGCAATTGCGCGCGCGGCTGCGCTCGCTCTCGGTCGAGGACCTCGAGACTCTGCTCGACTACGAGAACGCCACCCTTGCCCGTGCGCCGTTCCAGACGATGTTGGCCAATCGCATCACCACCGCCAAGGCCAAGTGAGCACTCCTTCAACCCAGTCCGGCCCCACCCAGCCCGGTTCTACGAACTCTGCCGCGAGTTCCGCCGAACAACCGTGGCCGGTGCGCACGGTGGCGATGAAGGTCGCCGGTTGGATCGATCGCCTCGGCAGCATCTGGGTCGAGGGGCAGCTGACACAGATCAACGCTCGCCCCGGCACCCGCACCGCATTTCTGACGTTGCGTGATCCCTCGGCCGACATGTCGTTGTCGGTGACGTGTTCGCCTCAGTTGCTCGAGCGTTCACCCGTTCCGCTGACCGAGGGCGCGCGCGTCATCCTGTACGGCAAGCTGTCGTTCTTCACCGGCCGCGGGACCATTTCGCTGCGCGCTACGGATATTCGAGCGGTGGGCGTCGGCGAGCTGCTCGCCCGCATCGAACGACTCCGAGCCCTGCTCGCCGCAGAAGGATTGTTCGATGCCCGCCTCAAGCGCCCGTTGCCGTTCTTACCCGGCACCGTCGGGCTCGTCACCGCTCGCGCCAGTGCAGCCGAAAAAGACGTACTCACCGTCGCACAGAGGCGTTGGCCCGCAGTGCGATTCGAGGTCCGCAATACTCCCGTTCAGGGCCCGCAGGCAGTGCCGGCCATTCTCGAGGCGTTGAAGGATCTCGACGACGACCCCGGAGTCGACGTCATCATCCTGGCCCGCGGCGGCGGTAGCGTCGAAGACCTGCTGCCGTTCTCGGACGAGGCCCTGTGCCGTGCCATCTCGCGGGCAACCACGCCGATCGTCAGCGCGATCGGTCACGAACCCGACAGTCCCCTGAGCGATCACGTCGCGGACCTGCGCGCCGCAACGCCCACCGACGCCGCCAAACTCGTGGTGCCCGACGCCGTCGCAGAACAAGCCCTGGTCTCGGAATTGAAATCCAGAAGCGCCGCCGCACTCCGCAATTGGGTCGAGCGTGAGGCGCGTGGCCTGGACATGCTCCGGCACCGGCCGGTGCTGGCGGACCCACTGGCGTCGATCGAACTCCGCCGCGAGGAGATCCGACGGCTGGCCGACGCCGCGCGACGCGATGTCCAGCGCGAGATCACCACCCAGGACACCCTCGTCGAACATCTGCGGGCGAGGCTGTCGACGCTGGGACCGGCTGCCACACTTGCGCGGGGCTATGCCGTCGTGCAGCGGGTGGTCGCGGGTTCGGATCCCGAGGTCCTTCGTTCGGTGGACGACGCTCCGCCGGGTACACAGATCCGAGTGCGGGTGGCCGACGGTGCTGTCACCGCCGCCGTCATGGGGAGAGTCAAATGACAGAAGGAGCACAGATGAGCGAGAACGAAGACACCAAACCGGTGTCCGAACTGGGCTACGAGGAAGCACGCGACGAGTTGGTCGGTGTGGTGAAGATTCTCGAGCAAGGTGGGCTCGACCTCGACGCCTCCCTCGCCCTGTGGGAGCGCGGCGAGCAACTGGCAACCCGCTGCGAGGAACAACTCGCCGGCGCGCGCAAGAGAATCGAGACCGCGCTGGCGAGTACCGAGACGGACAGCTAGGGGGCGAGCGGTGGTGTTTCGTCGAGGGTCGCCGCAAGCGTGGTGAAGTCATCCTTGGTTGCGGTGCCGCCCAGAAGTATTCGGACGTCACCGAAATCCGAGACCCAGTACGTTCGCGAGCCTTCCTCGCCGTAGACCACCCACTCTCGACCCGATACGTTCTGAGCGCCCGACGCATACACCGTCTCGCCCGCCACGAACGGAACCAGTAGCTCCTCGGACGCCGACGTCTGGGTCAGCTGCAGGTATCCCCCGGTTTCGGTGATATATCCGACAGTCGTGACCGGTCCGCCGCTGTCACCGGAGATGGTCGCCCGGCTACCCGAATTGGGCGTCCATCCCTCGGGAACACTCGGATTGCGCACCGGGAAGCCGATTTCCGCCGCGTCGTACTGCAGTGCGGAGTTCACGTCGAAATTGGGAATGGGCCCCTGCTTGGGACCACCCGGGCTCAGCGAGCACTGGCTGGCCACGCCCGCAATCAGCAAACAGGCTATGACCAGCGGAATGAGCGACCAGACCATGTCGCGGTTGTTGTTGAGAATCCGAGGTTTGCTGTTTGCCACTGCACCAGTATCCCCTCCGCACGGCAGTGCTCGATCGCCGCGTACCTCACAGCCGACCCGACCCCACCGCAGACATCACAGAAGTGAGATAATCGCGCCTGGGTAACACCCCACCAACCAGGAGGCTACAAACCGATGACGGCCAGCACCGAGTCCACTCGCGCCATGGCGCCAGATCGCAACCTCGCACTAGAACTCGTACGCGTCACCGAGGCCGGTGCACTGGCGTCGGGTCGCTGGGTCGGTCGCGGCGACAAGGAAGGCGGCGACGGAGCTGCTGTCGACGCCATGCGTCAGTTGGTCGCCTCGGTCTCGATGCGCGGAGTCGTCGTCATCGGTGAGGGCGAGAAAGACGAAGCTCCGATGCTCTACAACGGCGAAGAGGTCGGCAACGGCAACGGACCCGACGTCGACTTCGCCGTCGATCCCGTCGACGGAACCACTTTGATGGCCAAGGGCATGCCCAACGCCATTTCGGTGCTCGCCGTCGCCGAACGTGGTGCCATGTTCGACCCGTCCGCCGTCTTCTACATGGAGAAGATCGCCGTCGGACCCGACTACGCGGATGTCATCGATATCACTGCCCCCGTCGCGGAGAACATCGCCCGTATCGCCAAGGTGAAGAAGGGTTCCGCATCGGATGTGACGGTGTGCATCCTCGATCGCCCCCGGCATGCCGAACTGATCCAACAGGTGCGCGACGCCGGATCCCGCATCCGGTTGATCTCCGACGGTGACGTCGCAGGCGCTATCGCCGCCGCCCGGCCCGATTCCGGAACCGACATGCTCATCGGCATCGGCGGTACGCCCGAGGGCATCATCGCCGCCGCCGCGATGCGCTGCATGGACGGCGCCATCCTGGGCCGTCTGTCACCCACGGACGACGAGGAGAGGCAGAAGGCCATCGACGCCGGCCACGACCTGGACCGCGTCCTCGACACCAAGGACCTCGTCTCCGGTGAGAACGTGTTCTTCACGGCCACCGGTGTGACCGACGGCGACCTGCTTCGCGGCGTCCGCTACGCGGGCGGCGGCGCACACACCCAGTCCATCGTGATGCGCTCGAAGTCCGGCACCGTACGCATGATCGACGCATACCACCGCCTCGCGAAGCTGCGCGAATACTCCTCGGTCGACTTCGACGCCGACGAGTCCGGCCAGGCACCGTCCTTCTGATCCCCGAAACCACTACTGGCAAAGTAAGGCTCATGACGCAGACAGACGAACAGCAGTTCCGGATCGAGCACGACACCATGGGAGAGGTACGCGTTCCCATCGACGCGCTCTGGCGTGCCCAGACTCAACGTGCGGTGGAGAACTTCCCCATCTCGGGGCGGCCGCTCGAACGCACCCAGATCCGCGCGATGGGTCTGCTCAAGGCGGCGTGCGCTCAGGTCAACAAGGATCTCGGTCTGCTCGACGGCGGCCTCGCCGACGCCATCATCGCGGCTGCCAACGAAATCGCCGAGGGCAAGCACGACGACCAGTTCCCGATCGATGTGTTCCAGACCGGCTCGGGCACCAGCTCGAACATGAACGCCAACGAGGTCATCGCGTCGATCGCGAAGGCCAACGGCGTCGAGGTGCACCCCAACGACCACGTGAACATGTCGCAGTCCTCGAACGACACGTTCCCGACGGCCACCCACGTCGCCGCCACCGAGGCAGCAGTCACCTCGCTGGTTCCCTCGTTGAAGCACCTGCACGAGGCGCTCGCCGCGAAAGCCGTCGAGTGGAAGACCGTCGTGAAGTCCGGCCGCACCCACCTCATGGATGCCGTCCCGGTCACCCTCGGCCAGGAATTCGGCGGCTACGCCCGTCAGATCGAAGCGGGCATCGAGCGCGTCGAGGCGACCCTGCCTCGCCTGGGTGAACTGCCCATCGGCGGTACCGCCGTCGGAACCGGCCTCAACGCACCCGACGGCTTCGGCCCGAAAGTCGTTGCGGAGCTGGTCAAGTCGACCGGAATCGAGGCGCTCACCGCCGCCAAGGACTCGTTCGAGGCACAGGCCGCGCGCGACGGACTCGTCGAGGCATCGGGCGCACTGCGCACCATCGCGGTCTCGCTGACCAAGATCGCCAACGACATTCGCTGGATGGGATCGGGCCCGCTCACCGGACTCGGCGAGGTCGCCCTACCGGACCTGCAGCCCGGCAGCTCCATCATGCCAGGCAAGGTCAATCCTGTTCTCCCCGAAGCTGTTACGCAGGTCGCGGCTCAGGTCATCGGCAACGACGCCGCGGTGGCATTCGGCGGTGCATCGGGCGCATTCGAGCTCAACGTGTACATCCCGATGATGGCGCGCAACGTCCTCGAGTCGTTCAAACTCCTCGCCAACGTCTCGGTCCTGTTCGCCGACAAGTGCGTCGTCGGACTGACCGCCAATGTGGAGCACCTCAAGACCCTCGCCGAGTCCTCGCCGTCCATCGTGACGCCGTTGAACTCCGCGATCGGCTACGAGGAAGCTGCCGCCGTCGCCAAGCAGGCGCTGAAGGAGAAGAAGACGATCCGTCAGACGGTCATCGACCGCGGGCTGATCGGCGACAAGCTCAGCGAGGCCGAACTCGACAAGCGCCTCGACGTTCTCGCCATGGCGAAGGTCGAGGACTAGCTTTCCCGTTCGCCCCCGAAACGCGTGAATGGTCCATTGCACCGCCGAGACGTGTGTGCAATGGACCATTCACGCTTTCGAAAGGGGGTGAACCTCAGGCGAGGTGAGCGAGTTCCTCGCGTGCCTTCAGCCCATCCTCGCCCAGATCGGTGCGGTCGAAGATCTTCCAGCCCGCGAGCAGCGGCTTGAACACCTTCTCGCGTTCCTGATCGGCGTCGTAGATACCGGCATCGGCCAAGGCGACGGTGCTGTTACCCCGCTCGGGCAGATCCACCACGGGAATCTCGAAGCCGTTGATGCGATCGGCGACTGCGCGAGCGGCCTGGTCCGGCACCACGGCGAATGCCTCGTCGAGGATGTTGGCGTAGAACGTCGACTGCAATGCGTCGTCGTCGGCGATCTTGCCGAGGATGTTGGCCAGCACCGGGTCCTGACCGAGCGCGATCGTGTTGCGGTGGCGCAGCGAGGCTGCGGCTTCCTCGATGGCGAAATGCGCGAGGATGTCGAGCAGGTGACGACTGGGTGCGTCGTACCCGGTCGTCATGTGCTCCATCCGGACGCGCTCGAGAGCGACCGGATCCACAGCGCGAGTGAGCACCAGGAAGTTGCGCAGCACGATCGACTGCCGATTTTCCTCCGACGTCCACCGACCGGTCCACTTCCACCAGGCTCCGAGGCCGGTGAGGGCGTGGGCAAGTTCGCGGTGGTACGCGGGCAGGTTGTCGGCAACGAGGACGCCGACCGTGGCGGAGAGGATTTCGACATCGCTCAGATGGGACTGCTCGGGCGTCCAATCCTCGCCGCCGAGGAAGGCGAAGTTCTTGCCCTCGTCGAACGGGGCGAGGTCATGGGGGTGCCATTCGCTCGCTGCCTCGATGTGGCGTTTCAGATTCTCTTCGACCGCGGGCTCCAAACGGACCAGCAGATCACCGTCGGACAGGTTCGTAGACATGCGGTAACCGTAGCGCCTGCGCCCAGACGTCCAACGCCGTGCCCCTGACCTCTGTGAATTCTCCTGAAACCGGGTCGGCGCAGGTCTACTCTCTAGGGCAACCAGTCACCGAAGTGAGGACTACTCGTGATGCGGTCGGGTCGAGATTGTCTGTGTCTTGCTGTTGTGTGCTCGATGTTGGTGCTGGTCGGGTGCTCGAACGACGCGCCGCCGACCGCCAGTCCGCCGCCGTCCGAGTCCGCACCGACAGCGGACCTGTCCCCCGGCCAGGTCGCAGGCGTCGATGTTCCGGCCGGCCGCATCGACGATGCCGTCGGCAAGCTTGACGGCATCGTGGAGGAGCTGATGGCGTCGTCGAACATTCCCGGGATGGCCGTCGCTGTGGTGCACGGCTCCGATGTCCTCTACTCGAAGGGTTTCGGGGTTCGTGAGGTGGGCAAGGACGACCCGATCGACGGCGACTCGGTGTTCCAGCTGGCGTCGCTGTCCAAGTCGGTCGGGGCGACGGTCGTCGCGTCCCAGGTGGGAGCTGGAGTAATCGACTGGTCGACACCGGTGGTCTCACAGTTGCCGTGGTTCGCCCTCGACGACCCGTGGGTGACCCGGAACGTCACCGTCGCCGACCTCTACGCGCATCGAAGCGGGCTGCCCGATCACGCAGGAGACCTGCTCGAAGATCTCGGCTACGACCGCAGGCAGGTTCTCGAACGGTTGCGGCAGGTGCCCCTCGACCCGTTCCGCTCGACGTACCACTACACCAACTTCGGGGTCACCGCCGCAGCCGAGGCCGTCGCGGCAGCGTCGGGTAAGGACTGGGACACCCTCAGCCAGGACGCGATCTACGGACCGCTCGGCATGACCTCGACGAGCTCGTCGTTCTCCGATTACATGGATCGGTCCGATCGGGCCGTGCCTCACGTCCTCGTCGACGGCGAATATCAGCCGAAATATCAACGCGACCCCGACGCACAGACCCCGGCAGGCGGGGTCAGCTCCTCGGTGAACGACCTCGCGAAATGGCTCACGATGCTCAACGCGGACGGAGGAGAACTGCTCGACCCCAAGGCCCTTCTGCCTGCAGTGCGCGCGCAGATCGTCTCGGACCCGTCGGCCACACCGGACTCGCGCGCCGGCTACTACGGGTATGGATTCAACGTCTCCAACAACGGGGCAGGTCGCACGACGGTGAGTCATTCGGGCGCGTTCGCGCTCGGCGCAGGCACCAACTTCGTATGGATTCCCTCGCTCGACGTCGCCATAGTCGTGCTGACCAACGCCGCACCACTCGGGATCGCCGAAACTGTGACAGCCGAGTTCGCGGACCTCGTCCAGTTCGGCGAGGTACGCGAGGACTGGCGAACGCTGTACAAGAACGCATTCGCCGGAATGAGTAACCCGGCGGGCGAGCTCGCAGGCAAGACTGCCCCCGCGAATGCTGCTGCGCCCCAACCTCTCGCGTCGTACGTGGGGGTATACCAGAACAGCTACTGGGGGCCGGCGACGGTGGCGGAGGCCGACGGGGAGCTGACGTTGGCCCTCGGGCCGAACGGAACCTCCTACCCGTTGTCGCACTGGGACGGTGACACGTTCACGTTCGAGCCGAGCGGCGAGAATGCACCCGACGGGTCCATTTCGCAAGCGAAGTTCGACGCGAACACGCTGACGCTCGAGTTCTTCGACGGCAGTGGATTGGGGCGGTTCATCAAGTGACCGAGACACAGCAGCCAACCGCGATCGTCGCAGACATGCTCTACGCGGTGAGGGATCGCGATACCGACCGCGCGATGGCTCTTCTGCACGAGGAGATCGTCTGGCACAACGTCGGGCTCCCGAAGGTGCGCGGCTCCTCGAACGTCGGATGGTTCATGAAGGCACTTGCCAAGCCTGCGTACGGATTCGACGTCGAGATTCACCACATCGCAGCCGACGGAGACATCGTTCTCACCGAACGCACGGACGCGTTGATCTGGCGTCGACTGCGAATCGAGTTCTGGGTATGCGGAACCTTCGAGATGCGCGACGGCACAGTGGCCGTGTGGCGTGATCATTTCGACAATGTGGATTTCCTCAAAGGCGTTGTCCGCGGAGCCTTCCGGGCGATAACTGGCCGGTGACCAGGTGAGCGGAACTTCGCCGTGTGCTACGAAGTTCCGCTCACCAGAGTCAGGCTCCGGAGGGGCCGAATTCCTCGAGCATCTCGGTCACCAGCGCAGCAATCGGTGAACGCTCACTGCGGCTGAGGGTGATGTGCGCGAAAAGTGGATGCCCCTTGAGCTTTTCGATCACGGCAGCAACACCGTCGTGCCGTCCGACGCGGAGGTTGTCTCGCTGCGCGACGTCGTGAGTGAGTACGACGCGTGAGCCCGAACCCAGCCGGGACAGCACCGTCAGCAACACATTGCGCTCCAGCGACTGCGCCTCGTCGACGATGACGAAGGAATCGTGCAACGACCGACCGCGAATGTGCGTGAGCGGCAACACTTCCAACATCCCGCGGGCGATGACCTCTTCCATCACCTCGGGGCTCGCGAGCCCTTCGAGGGTATCGAACACCGCCTGCCCCCACGGGCCCATCTTCTCACTCTCGCTACCTGGTAGGTAGCCGAGTTCCTGTCCACCGACCGCGTAAAGCGGCCGGAACACAACGACTTTCCGATGCGACCGACGCTCGAGCACCGCTTCGAGCCCGGCCGTCAGCGCCAGCGCCGACTTACCCGTTCCGGCCTTACCACCCAACGAGACGATGCCGATGCTCTCGTCGAGCAGCAGGTCCAGCGCCACCCGCTGCTCCGCCGAACGCCCGTGCAGGCCGAATGCCTCTCGCTCACCGCGAACCAACTGAATCTGCTTATCGGGAGTCACCCGACCCAACGCGCTCTGGCGACCCGCCAGCAACCGAACCCCGGTGTGGCACGGGAGGTCTCGCGCCTCGGCAAGATCGATGACGCCGTCGTTGAACAGCGTGTCCACTGCATCGGGCTGCACGTCGAGCTCGGTCATCCCCGTCCAACCGGACGGCACCACATCGTGAGCGTGATATTCGTCGGCGGGAAGGCCGACGGCACCGGCCTTGACTCGCAGCGGGATATCCTTGCTGACGAGCACGACATCCTTGCCCTCTGCCTTCAGATTGAGTGCACAGGCGAGGATCCTCGAATCGTTGGTGTCGGTGCGGAAGCCCACTGGAAGCACCGAAGGATCGGTGTGATTGAGCTCGACTTGCAGTGTGCCACCGTCGGTTCCGATCGGAACAGGCTGATCGAGTCGGCCGAATTCGACGCGGAGATCATCGAGCATCCGTAAGGATTCCCGCGCGAACCACCCCAGCTCGTGGTGGTGGCGTTTGCCCTCCAACTCGCTGATGACCACCAGCGGGAGAACCACATTGTGCTCGGCGAACCGAATGACTGCCCAGGGGTCCGAAAGCAACACCGAGGTGTCCAGCACGAAGGTCCGAAGAGGGGCGGAAACGGAGCGTGAAGTGGTCACGTGGGGCTCCTATGTTCGCACGACACCGCACGAACGTTGGTCGCTCGGGCCGGTCGGTCCTGACGTGTCAGATGACACGAGGGCCGGGTGCCGGCCCTCTCGCGCTCACTAGCTCAGTCACGTATCAGAACCTCCCGCACAGGTAGCTTCCCCGCTGCCTGTTACTGCCGACGGTACCGCCGAAACCCGGGTTCGGCTCGCTGGGAGTCTGGCGTGTCGGTGAACAACGCGTTACGTCGACATCGGACCTGGTCGACAGTCGCCCGGTGTCGAAACCGCCCTCCCCGTACGCGTGAATGGACCCTTGCATTGCACTGGACCCCGTGGGTTGGACCGTTAATGGAAATCCTAGGCTGCGAGGGCCTGGGCTCGGTATTGCACCGGGCTCAGGCCGTCGAAGCGTAGCGAGATGCGGTCGTTGTTGAACCAGTCGATGTAGTCCTCGATC
>NZ_JBMIRQ010000092.1:0-1392 GCF_049195265.1 Rhodococcus sp. MALMAid1271
ACGGGGGTCAGGTCGGCGTCGCAGGTGAGCAACTCGGCGAGGGTGCGGCTCATCGGCCCGGTCCAGTCGAGGTGGAACGGCCAGTGAACATCTCCCGGCCCCACCGTCGACTTCTGCCTGCCATCACCAGCACCAGCACCATCAGCCCCGGCACCATCAGCCGCGACACAATCGGCTCCTGCACCATCACCAGCACCAGCACCACCGGCATAATCGGCACCGGCACCTGCACCACCGGCACAGTCGGCACGTGTACCGGCAGCACTACCACCCGTAGCAGCGGTAGCGGCAGCGGCGTCATCGTCCGACGAGCTGGCGACGGTGGTCGTTCCCGTCGAATCCGGTGTGACGCTTCCGGTCTGCTGCTTGCCGCTGTGGGTGAGCAAGTCCCGCAACGGAACTATGAGATGCACCGACGCCCGGGACCCACCCGCTGCGCCGGTACCCCTACCGCGCAGGTGTCGGTCGATCATCAGATCGAGTGCATCAGCGCGGCGTTTCGACGGACTGCGAGGATCACGTGCACCACCGGGACCGGGCCGCGGCGCAGTCAACGGCGAGAGCGCGGTGAGGAGTTTCTCGGCCATCAACCGGTCGACATTGCCGCTGAGCTGGAACCGATCATCGGCGAGAGGGTGCAGATCGAATCGATTGAGATCCGGGTTCTCCGACACCGGCACCGGAGGCGGTCCCTGCGGTACCGCACCACCACCGCCGACGCCCGCACCACCACCATCGCCGTCACCGCCACCAGCAGCGCCATCACCGGCACCCGAATAGCCGCCACCAGCAGCAGCCGAATCAGCGTCCCCGGCACCTGCACCGGCATCGGCATCGTCGCCGGTGCGGCGGGCCTGTTCCTGCTCCCACTCGCGGCGCTGTTTCTCCGCCTTCTGGTGCCGTACCCTGGCCTCGTCGGCCGCCGAATGCGCCAACGCCTGCGCACGGGTGGCGACCTGACCGGCGGTGGCACCGCGCGCAGTCTCGAGCAACTCCGCGACGACGGCCTCGCGGTGTCGCTGGTCCAGCGTCGGGTCGGCCACCACGACCGAGGCGTACCCGTCGGCGATCGCCGAGGCATGCGCCGCGTGGATCTCACTACCGGCGAGAGCATCGAGCACGACGGGCCAGTCGGTGAGCCACAGCCCCAACGCACTCTGGCGGGCAGCAGACCCGTCGGTGATCCGCACCGATCTCGCGTACCACCGCGTCACGGTCGAATGCCCGAGCTTCATCGCCAGACCACGGCGATCGATCTCGGCGAGCAGCGTCAATCTCGCTGCAGCAAGAACATTTTCGTCGGAAGTCACGGCAGCGAGCTCGGAGACCAACTCCTGGTCCGCGAGCTCGAACACATCCCCCCATGCCTTCACACCGCACAAGCTATACCCA
>NZ_JBMIRQ010000093.1:0-393 GCF_049195265.1 Rhodococcus sp. MALMAid1271
TTCTACAAATGGAAGAAACAACCAGTCACACAACGTGATTGGGACGATGCGCATCTGATCAACATCGCTCGTGGAATCTACGCCGACGACCCCGCATTCGGCTACCGCTTCATCGCCGACGAACTGCCGGACCGCGGCATCACCGCCAGCGAGAACAGAGTCGCACGACTGTGCTCACAGGAACGGCTGTGGTCCGTGTTCTCCAAGAAGCGCGGCCTGAACAAGAAAGCCGGCCCGCCCGTCCACGACGATCTCGTCGACCGCCAATTCACCGCACAGGAACGCAACCAGATCTGGCTGACCGACATCACCGAGCACCGTACCGACGAGGGCAAGCTCTACCTCTGCGCCATCAAAGACCTGTACTCGAACAAGATCGTCGGATACTCGATC
>NZ_JBMIRQ010000105.1:0-60484 GCF_049195265.1 Rhodococcus sp. MALMAid1271
CAGTTCTCGCATGCCATCGGTCGTGCGGAGATCACGGGCACCTAGGAAGCCTGACCCACCCCAGTCGAGCGCCTTTTGCGTATCCAGAGGTACGCAAAAGGCGCACGACAGGGGTGGGTCAGGCTTCGTAGGTGCCCGTGATCACCGCACGACCGATGGCATGCGAGAACAGATTGAAGCCGAGGTACGCGGGAGTGGCCGTCTCGTCCACTTCGAGACGTTCGACGTCCACGGCGTGAACCACGATGAAGTACCGGTGCGGTCCATGACCTTCCGGCGGAGCGGCACCGATGTAGCGGAACAGGCCCGCGTCGTTCTTCAGCGTCACCGCGGTACTGGGAACACCGGTACCGCCGTCGTCACCTGCGCCCGAGACCAGCGAGGTCGTCTCCACCGGGATGTTCGCCACAGCCCAGTGCCAGAACCCCGATGCCGTCGGTGCGTCCGGGTCGTAGACGGTGACAGCGAAGCTCTTGGTGCCCTCGGGAAATCCCGACCAGGACAGCTGCGGAGAGGTGTCGTGACCACCGGCTCCCATGATCCCGCTGGCCTGCGCAGTGGCCAGAGCCTTGCCGTCCTCGACGTCCTCGGACGTCAGCTCGAAGGATGGTAGATCCGGAAGCGAGTCGTATGGGTTGTACGCCACAGTGTTTCCTTTCGTCTCAGCTGTGCATCAAGAAGTGTTCCAGTACCTGTGTACCGAACTCCAACGACTCCACGGGTACTCGTTCGTCGATGCCGTGAAACAACGCCGCGAAATCGAGCTCCGGCGGGAGCTTCAGCGGAGCGAAACCGAAGCAGCGAATACCGATGCGGGCGAACGCTTTCGCATCGGTTCCTCCGGACAGCATGTAGGGAACGGTTCGACCGTTCGGATCGTGCGCCAGGACGGCCTCGTTCATCGCGTCGACGAGATCTCCGTCGAAGGTGGTTTCGTACGGCTCGAGTTTCGTGATCCACTCCCGCTCGACATCGGGGCCGATCAACTCGTCGACCTCCTTCTCGAATGCTGCCTGTCTCCCGGGCAGCACCCGGCAATCCACCACCGCAGTGGCCGTCTGCGGGATCACGTTGGCCTTGTAGCCGGCGGAGAGCATCGTGGGGTTCGCTGTGTCTCGTAGGGTCGCTCCGACGATGCGGGCGATGCTTCCGAGCTTGAGCAGGGTGCCGTCGATGTCCGGCGACTCCGGGTCGAAGTCGAGGCCCGACTCCTCGGATACCGCGTGCAGGAACTGCGATACGGACTCGGTGAGGACCAACGGGAACGTGTGATTGCCGAGCCTTGCGACGGCCTCCGCCAGGTAGGTCACGGCGTTGTCCTCGTGCAGAAACGACCCATGCCCTGCTCGCGCCTTCGCCGTGAGCCGCATCCAGGCCAGGCTCTTCTCCGCCGTCTCGACCATGTAGAGGCGCTTTTCGGAGCCGTCCGGGCGCGCAACGGTCAGCGAGAATCCGCCCACCTCGCCAACCGCCTCGGTGACGCCCTCGAACAGATCGGGTCGGTTCTCGACCAACCAGTGCGATCCGTACTTACCGCCTGCCTCCTCGTCGGCGAGGAACGCGAACAGGATGTCGCGAGGTGGGACGGTTCCGTTCGACTTGAACTGCCGAGCCAGCGCCAGCGCCATGCCCACCATGTCTTTCATGTCGACCGCGCCGCGGCCCCACACGTATCCGTCCTCGACGGCACCGGAGAAAGGATGCACACTCCAGTCGGCGGGTTCGGCGGGGACGACATCGAGGTGTCCGTGCACAAGCAGAGCGCCTCGGGCGGGGTCGGCACCGCGCAACCAGGCGAAGACATTGCCTCGACCGGGTGCGCCGGACTCGACGTACTCGGTCTCGTAACCGACCTCCTCGAGTTTTCCGGCCACCCACTCGGCACATTCCTTCTCACCGACCGTGGTGTCGAGTTCTCCGGTGTTGGAGGTGTCGAACCGGATGAGGGAACTGACCAGGTCGACGACTTCGTCGAGAGCGACCGTTGGGTTCGGCTCGGTGCTGTTTCCGGGGTTGCTCACATCGTTGGGCACACCCTTGTTCCTACCATCCGAATCGGCCGCCGGCACTACTCGGCGAAGGCCTCGCGCATCAACTGACGTGGGGATTTGGGTTATCGTGAACCCGTCGGATAATCTTACGCAGCGCACAGCGGCCGGCTGTGAGTGCGGGAACAGAACACGCGACAGTAGTTGCACTTGTCCGAGTGGCGGAATGGCAGACGCGCTAGCTTGAGGTGCTAGTGTCCTATTAACGGACGTGGGGGTTCAAGTCCCCCCTCGGACACCGTCTGAAAGTTACTGACAGACAAAGATTTTCACGGATCTGAGTTGAGACAGACGAAACGGACCCTGATTCTTCGGAATCGGGGTCTTTTTCGTTGGTTCGCTTCGACGGCTCGACCGGGCCGATGCTAGGAGACTGACGATGGACTCGATCGACCCCACCGAGCTCGAAACGTGCCTTCGGGTACTGAAGCAGGCCGCGGAACTGGACAAGAATCACCCTGATTCGATCGCCGTTCAGCGCGCCTCCGGTGCCATGTTCAAAGATCTCAAGCGTGCTCGACGCATCGCCGCGCGCAATGCCGTCAACGCCGCCGACCGTGCCGTCGTGGCTGCGACCGCAACGGGTTCACCGGACCGGATCGACGACGAGACGGCGGGGTTGTCGCTGACCTCTCGCGCCGAGGGCGAGATCGCAGGCACACTGATCAAGGCTCGCCCCTGCTACATCTGCAAGCAGCGGTACACCGATGTGGACGCGTTCTATCACCAGCTGTGCCCGCAGTGCGCCGCGCTCAACCGCGGTAAGCGCAATGCTCGCACCGACTTGTCGGGCCGACGCGCCCTACTGACGGGAGGTCGCGCGAAGATCGGGATGTACATCGCACTTCGACTGCTCCGCGACGGTGCCCACACGACGATCACCACCCGATTCCCCAACGATGCGGTACGGCGATTCGCCGCCATGGACGACAGCGATCAGTGGCTGCATCGACTGCGTGTTGTCGGAATCGATCTGCGGGATCCGGCTCAGGTCGTGGCGCTGGCAGATTCGGTCGCAGCCGAGGGTCCGCTCGACATTCTGATCAACAACGCCGCGCAAACGGTCAAGCGCTCCCCCGGCTCCTACAGTGCACTGGCCGACGCCGAGGCCGAACCCCTCCCCGCCGCCCTGACGGAAGGGTCGGGCCCCGAACGCATCACCTTCGGCAAGACCAGCGATGCCCACCCGGCATCCTTGGCGAGCTCCCTACCGACCACTGCCTTGGGCGGGCAACCTGCCGCCGCACTCAGCGCTCAGGACGTGGCCTCGCTCGCCATGGTCGCGGGTTCGGTCACCGCCGAGAGAATCGAGAGCGGCCTCGCGATCGACGCAGGCGGTCTGGTACCCGATCTTGCCGAGACGAACAGCTGGATCCACACCGTCGAGCAGGTCGATCCGGTCGAACTGCTCGAGGTACAACTGTGCAATTCCGTTGCTCCGTTCATCCTCGTCTCGCGTCTTCGCCCGGCGATGGAGGCCTCGAACGCTCGGCGCAAATACGTTGTCAATGTCTCGGCGATGGAAGGCCAGTTCGGCCGCGCGTACAAGGGGCCAGGACATCCACACACCAACATGGCCAAGGCCGCACTGAACATGCTCACACGAACCAGTGCGAAGGAAATGCTGGACAGCGGAATTCTGATGACTGCCGTCGACACCGGCTGGATCACCGACGAACGCCCGCATCCGACCAAGATGCGTCTGGCCGACGAGGGATTCCACGCCCCCCTCGACCTGGTGGACGGGGCGGCTCGGGTCTACGACCCGATCGTGCAAGGAGAACTCGGAACAGATCTGTACGGTGCCTTTCTCAAGGACTATCGACCGTCCCCGTGGTGAACCCGACGCGCGCCGGGAAGATGATTTCGCCCGGGTCGCCCCCGGATGAACGCAGGCTGCGATACTCGGGAAGCCGAAGCCGTCTTGCGTGAGCGGGCGGCCCTTCAGACGCACCGATAGGCGGTCACCATGGGCGAGGACGTCGAGCGTCGTAAATTCACCCGGCAGGACAGGCACGAATTTCGCCAGAAAGTGCAGGACTGTCTCGACGCCCTGGCGATGATGCTGGCCGACGAGACTTTTCACGTCGGGGAACCTCAGATCGGCATGGAGATCGAGCTCAATCTCGTCGACGACGACATGGCACCGTCGATGGCCAATGCCGAGGTGCTCGACGCCATTGCCGATCCCGATTATCAGACAGAACTGGGCCAGTTCAACATCGAGATCAATGTCGAACCGCGGCCGTTGCGAGGCGAATCCATCGCCCAGCTCGAGACGGATCTGCGGCGGTCGCTGAATGCGGCCGACGAACGTGCGCGTACCTCGGGCAGCCACCTTGCCATGATCGGAATGCTTCCGACGCTGGACGAGGAGCACTTCGAGCATCGATGGCTCTCGGCGAATCCGCGATACGACCTGCTCAATCAACAGATCTTCGCCGCGCGAGGCGAGGACATCGAGCTGAAGATCGGCGGCGTTCGGCTCCCCGGTTCCGGCGACACCGAAGACCTCGACATCGTCACCGACACCATCCTCCCCGAGGCCGCGTGCACGTCGGTGCAGTTGCACCTGCAGGTTGCCCCGGATGAGTTCGCGTCGTATTGGAATGCGGCACAGGCACTCTCGGGTGTGCAGGTGGCACTGGCCGCAAATTCACCGTTTTTCGCCGGACGCGCACTATGGCACGAAACGCGCATTCCACTGTTCGAGCAGGCCACCGATACCCGCCCCCAGGAGCTCAAGAACCAGGGTGTTCGGCCGCGGGTGTGGTTCGGCGAGCGATGGATCACGTCGATCTTCGATCTGTTCGAGGAGAACTCGCGCTACTTCCCTGCCCTGCTTCCCGTCTGCAACGACGAGGACCCCAAGGCCGCTCTCGCCGAGGGAAAGACGCCGTCGCTGTCCGAGCTGCGCATGCACAACGGAACCGTGTATCGATGGAACCGGCCGATCTACGACCGATCGGGCGACGGCCACCACATCCGGCTCGAGAACCGCGTACTGCCGGCCGGACCATCGGTGGTCGATACGCTCGCCGATGCTGCGTTCTATTACGGGACGGTGCGCGCGTTGGCCGATGCCGACCGACCGCTGTGGTCCCAGATGTCCTTCGACGCTGCCGAGGAGAACGTCCATTCGGCAGCGCGGGGCGGTTTCGATTCGATGCTGTACTGGCCCGAGGTCGGCTGGGTGAGCCCGCAGGAGCTGGTGTTGCGTCGGCTGCTACCGATGGCCGACGCCGGGTTGACCGCCTACGGCGTGGATGCGAATGTCCGCGCCCGGTATCTCGGCGTGATCGAAGCCCGGTGCCTGGCCAAACAGTCCGGCTCGGTCTGGCAGAGAAATGCAGTGGTCGCCCGGGAACGCGCAGGCGAGAAGCGTGATCGGGCTCTGGCCGGGATGTTGGGCGATTACGTCACGCTGATGAACTCCGGAGAGCCGGTGCACAGCTGGAGCAATTGAGGGCACGTCGACTCACCTCGGTAACCGCGTTAGTGTCGCTGTTATGAATTCGCCTGCTTCGGACTCGACCACCGGCCCCGATCGCACCTACGACATCGTCGTCTACGGTGTCACCGGCTTCGTCGGACGACTGACTGCGAAGTACCTCGCCGAGCACGCTCCGGCCGAGACACGCATCGCGCTGGCCGGACGCTCGACCGCTCGGGTACAGGCCACGCAGAAAGAACTCGGCCCGAAGGCCGCACAGTGGTCCGTGATCGAGGCCGACGCCACCGACATCACGTCCGTCGAAGCCATGGCCCGCTCGACGCGTGTGGTCATCACGACGGTCGGCCCGTACGCGAAGTACGGGTTGGCGCTGGCCACCGCCTGTGCCGAGGCTGGGACGGACTACGTCGATCTGACCGGCGAGGTCCTGTTCGCGCGCGCGAGCATCGACGCCAACCACGAGATCGCACAACGCACCGGTGCCCGCATCGTCCACTCGTGTGGATTCGATTCCGTCCCGTCCGACATCGGCGTACATGCGCTGTACGAGGCTGTCACCGCAGACAACGCCGGCGAACTGACCGACACGACTCTGGTGGTCACCTCGATGTCCGGCGGGGTCAGCGGCGGCACCATCGACTCCCTGCGCGGGCAGATCGAAGCGATGAAGAAGAACAAACAGGCCCGGCGCATCGCCGCTCGGCCGTACTCGCTCAGCCCGGATCGTGGACTCGAGCCACAGCTCGGTCGTCAACTCGACACCGTGCTGATCGACGGTAAGAAAATCGACCCGAGTGTGCGCGGCTGGAAAGCGCCCTTCGTGATGGCCTCGTACAACACACGCGTGGTGCGGCGCAGCAACGCCCTTCGCGATTGGGCCTACGGGAAGCAGTTTCGCTACAGCGAAGTGATGAGCGTCGGATCGTCTTTCGCCAGTCCCCTTCTCGCCGGTGCGTTGTCGGTCGGACTGTTCGTCGGCGTGTCCGCCATGACGGTTCTGCCGGGAAAGATACTGGACCGCGTTCTCCCAAAGCCAGGCACCGGACCCAGCGAAAAAGTCCGTGAGAAGGGGCATTTCACCGTCGACCTGTACACCCTCACCACCTCTGGTGCCCGCTACCGAGCCCGCGTCAAGGCCTCGGGCGATCCCGGGTACAAGGCGACGGCAGTCATGCTCGCGGAGTCGGCATTGGCGCTGGTGTTCGGAGGCGATGCTCTACCGAAAGCGAGCGGTGTTCTCACGCCGGCCACGGCGATCGGAGACGTGCTCATCGATCGCCTGAATGCGGCCGGGATGGAGATCTGGGCCAAGCGCAACTGACCCGCAGTCAGTAGTGGTCATGAAGCATCGACCGGGCGCTGATCTACTCGCCGCGACCCTGCCGGTGGGCCGTGTCGCGGCGGAGTCGGTCGGAGCCCTCGCGGCCGAATTAGGCAGAATGCGCACTGCTCTCGGTCTTCGTCCGGCCGGCGGAACGGACACGCGCGAAGCTGCACCGAGTGCGTCACCCGATCGGATAGCCGCCTCGTTCATGGGCGACTCGGTGCTGCGGATCGGCGGTGCACCGGTGCAGCCGTTCGCCGATCTGTCCGGTTTCTTCCCGGTGTCCGATGGCTGGGTCCGAACACACGCGAACTATCCCCATCACCGAACGGCGCTGCTCGATGCTGTCGGACTCGATATCGACTGCGGCGCAGATCGATTCGCCGACCGAGTGGCGGGAATGACCGGTGCCGAACTCGAACGGGCAGGTGCTCGGCACGGCGCCCTTGCGGTGCAGGTTCGAACGGAGGAGCAGTGGCGCGCGCACCCGGCCGGTGCAGCGGCACGCCTCGGACCGTTGATCTCGCGCACAGACGCCACCGACACGGCCGGCTACCGCATGCCCGAGTTCCGGGGCTGCACTGCCGCCGCTCCGCTGGCAGGAGTCCGCGTACTCGATCTCACGCGGGTGATCGCCGGCCCGGTGGCCACCCGTGCGCTGGCACTGTTCGGTGCCGAGGTGCTGCGCATCGATTCGCCGCACCGTCCCGAAATCGAGTGGCAGCACCTGGAGAACGGGCAGGGCAAACGTTCGGCCTCGGTGGATCTGGATACCCGCGACGGATGTGCGCGCGTCCAGCGATTGCTCGACTCCGCGGACGTTCTGGTGACCGGGTACCGACCGGGCGCACTCGAACGTTTCGGCCTCGAGCACCGAGCGGACGTCGTGCACGGGCGGGTGAGCGCCTGGGGTACTCACGGGCCGTGGTCCGGGCGGCGGGGTTTCGACAGCCTCGTTCAAGCCGCTTCCGGCATTGCGGTGCTCGAAGGCAGCGGCGGAGAACTCGGGCGACTCCCGGCTCAGGCGCTCGACCATGCGAGCGGGTACCTCGTTGCCGCCGGAATCGTCGGCGAACTGGCCGACCGTGCGAGCGGGACAGGGTCGAGCGCCTCGATCGAGGTGTCGTTGGCCCGAACAGCAGCATGGCTTCTCCAACTACCCGGGCGAGAACGACATCACGGTCCGCGTCGAACGCCGCCGCCGGACTGCGTCGTGACCAACGGACGTATCACTGCGGCGAGGCCGGTGTTCGACGACTATCCCGACTACCCGTTTCCGGCACGCCCTTGGGGAGCCGACGAGGCAACCTGGTTGTGAGGTGAAGCAGCCTCGGTGCGGGGTGGTCCCGGCGAATCACGGGCGGGCGGTGACCGCCGATACCTCGCTGTAGAGCTCGGCTGCTTCCGTGGCCGAATCCACTTGGGGTGGCGACCCGTCGAGAGGTTGGGTGGCGGACTCACGCAGGAATCCGAGTGCGATGAGACCGACGACGCCGCTGACGATGAGATAGTACGCGGGAACCATCGCGCTACCGGTTGCGCTGACCAGAGCAGAGGTCACCAGCGGAGTCGTTCCACCGAAGATCGAGACCGACAGATTGAATCCGATCGAGAGCGCTGCGTAGCGAATCCGGGTGGGGAACAACGCCGGCAGCGTGGACGCGCTCGGGGCGGCAAAGCACGCCAGGACGATGCCGAGCACCAGGCAGGCAACCAGTGGGCCGACCCACCCACTTCCACGTAACAGCAGGAAGCAGGGCACGGCCAGAACTATCTGGCCGACGGCCCCGAACACGAACACCGGCTTGCGGCCTATTCTGTCGGTGAGCCTGCCCACGAAGACGATGATGGACACCACCACGATCATCGCCGAGAGCACCAGCAGATCGGCACTGAGTTGACTGCGTCCGATCACCTCGGTGAAGTACGTCGGCAGGTACGAGGTCACCATGTAGTTGGTCACGTTGTACAACAAAACGATTCCCATGCAGATCAGCAGAGCCCGCCAGTGATCGGTGAAGATCTTCCCGATCGATTTCCGGCCACTCTCCTGCGCCTTGACCTTGCTGTCGTGCTCGTCGAGTTGCTTGCGGAACGCAGGGGTGTCCTCGAGTTTCAGCCGCAGGTACAGGCCGACGATGCCCATCGGCCCGGCAACGAAGAACGGTATGCGCCAGCCCCATTCGACCATCGTGGAGTCCCCCAGGACGGCGTTGAGTATCGTCACCAAGCCGGATCCCATGGCGTATCCGACGAAGGTCCCGAAATCGAGCCAGCTACCGAGAAATCCACGCCGCTTGTCCGGTGAATACTCGGCGATGAATGTCGTTGCACCGCCGTACTCGCCGCCGGTGGAGAACCCTTGAACCAATCGTGCGACGAGGAGCAGGATCGGTGCCCAGATCCCGATGCTGGCATAGCTGGGGATGAGCCCGACGGCAAGGGTGCCGATCGACATCATGATCATCGTGGCGGCGAGAACCTTCTGCCGACCGATCCGGTCCCCCAACGGTCCGAAGAACAGCCCGCCGAGCGGCCGCACCACGAATGCCGCGGCAAACGTTGCGAACGTCGAAATCAGCTGGACCGCAGGGGTGGCATCGGGATAGAACACCTTGCCCAGAGTTGCTGCCAAATAGCCGTAGACGCCGAAGTCGAACCACTCCATCGTGTTGCCGAGGGCGGCGGCCGACACAGCACGCTTGAGCATCGGCTGATCTACGACGGTGATGCTCTCCTCTGACAGTGCAGGCTTGTGCCGCATGCGCTCGGAGAACGCGTTGCGCCGAAGATGCTGGACGTGTCGCCGTCCCCACCGCTTCCGGGGTGGGGCTGTGTCAGGTCCTTGCGCTACCGTCATTCATCAACGTTAGCCAGTAAAACGACACGATCACAATGCCCGCCGGCAAGTCCGCGACACTCGGGCAGCATCGGCCCAGGCGAGTTACCGATCGACGAATATGCCACAGCACGTTGACAATTGGGGCAATTGAGTCAATGCGGACATACACGGCTGGGCCGCAGCGGACCCGTTCAGCTCGGAGCTGGCAGTATGGGCCTGTGCCGAACCACAACTACGGGCTGACTGTGCACTGGACGGGCAACCGCGGCGAAGGAACGTCCGGCCTCACGACCTACGACCGCGATCACCTCGTGACTGCTCCAGGCAAACCGGATCTCCACGCGAGTTCCGATCCGAGCTTTCGCGGCGATCCGCAACGGTGGAATCCGGAAGAGCTGCTCGTGGCGTCACTGTCGAGCTGTCACATGCTGTGGTACCTCGGACTTGCCGCGGCCTCCGGCGTGACCGTCACCGACTACGTCGACTCCCCCACCGGTGTGATGACCGAGCAATCCGACGGATCCGGGCAGTTCGTCGAGGTCACGCTCGCCCCGACCGTCACGATCGCCGATCCGTCGATGACCCACCGCGCCGAGGAACTGCACGCTGCCGCGTCGGCCAAGTGCTTCATCGCACGATCGGTCAATTTCCCGGTCCGGCACGTCCCGACCACCGAAGTAGCGTCGTGAACACCCCCTTGATCGTCGACGTCGACACCGGCATCGACGACTCGCTCGCGCTGCTCTACCTGCTCGCGACCGAAGACGCGGAGATACTCGGAATCGCCTCCACCGCCGGAAACGTGCCGGTGAATCAGGTTGCCGCGAACAACCTGGCCTGGCTGGATCTGTGCCGAGCGGACGACATCGAAGTCGCACTCGGCGCACAAGTTCCGTTGGTGGCACCACTGATGACCACCGAAGACACTCACGGACCGCAGGGCATCGGCTACGCCGAACTGCCGGTCTCACAGCGTTCACTGTCCTCGCGAGACGCCACGAGGATGTGGATCGAACTGGTGCGTTCACGACCGGGCGAGATCACCGGCCTCGTCACCGGGCCGCTGACCAATCTCGCACTGGCGATTCGCCGTGATCCCGAACTGCCTCGACTGCTGAATCGGTTGGTGCTGATGGGCGGGGCGTTCCAGCACCAGGGCAACACCACGCCGACGAGCGAATGGAACATTGCCGTCGACCCCGAGGCTGCCGCCGAGGTGTTCGCCGCCTTTTCCGGACTGCCGCCGGAACGACGACCGATCGTGTGTGCGCTCGACATCACCGAAACCATCGAGATGACTCCCGAACACATCCGACGACTTGCCGTACGCGCCGGAAGCCCGGTGCCGGAGGTCATCTCGCCGGCCGACGCGCCGCACGTTCGATCGACCGCACCGAATCCGATCGTGCGGCACTTCTCCGATGCAGTGCGGTTCTACATGGAATTCCATCGCGATCACGATCAGGGATTCTTGGCGCACATGCACGATCCGTTTGCGGCCGCAGTTGCCGTGGAACCCGGCATCGCCACCTATCGACATGCCACCGTCGATGTCGAACTCACCGGAACCCTCACGCGCGGAACGACAGTCGCGGACTGGCGCGGCATGTGGGGTAAGGAGCCCAATGCCGCGATCGCAACCCACACCGATCCGCAGGCATTCTTCGACGAGCTGATCGAACGGGTCGGAGCGCTCGCAGCACGGCTGTATCCCGCAGCACGAGACTCAGGAATCGAACGCGTCGAGTAACTGCTGGGCCGCAAGCGCGGCGGTCAAGGAACCGTCGCGCACACGGGATTCGACGTCGCCGCGAATTGCCTCGACCGATGGATTCCGGGCCAGCCGACGCAGCAGTTGATCATTGACCATCGTCCAGGTCCAATCGACCTGCTGCCTGCGACGCTTCTCCGCGAATTCCCCTGCGTCGGTGAGCACTTGCCGGTGCCGCAGCACAGTATCCCAGTACTCGTCGAGTCCGGTGCCCTCGATGGCACTCATCGTCAATACGGGCGGCTTCCAGACCGCGTCGTGTGGATAGATCAGTCGCAGAGCACCCGCCAACTCCCGCGCTGCGTTCTTCGCATCGGTCGCGTGTTTGCCGTCTGCCTTGTTGACCGCTACCAGATCCGCGAGTTCCAGAACGCCTTTCTTGATGCCCTGCAACTGATCTCCGGTACGTGCAAGGGTGAGGAACGTGAAGCAGTCCACCATGTTGGCCACGGTGACCTCGGACTGACCGACGCCAACCGTCTCGACGAGAATGACGTCGAAACCGGCGGCTTCGAGCAGGACGATCGTCTCTCGGGTCGCCCGGGCCACTCCGCCGAGAGTGCCCGAGGTAGGAGACGGCCGAATGTAGGCGTTCTCCTGCACTGCCAGGCGTGACATCCTGGTCTTGTCACCCAGAATCGAGCCGCCGGTTCGCGTCGACGACGGGTCGACTGCCAGCACCGCGACGCGGTGCCCGTTCTCGATCAGGCGCATACCGAGCGCATCGATGAACGTCGACTTGCCGACCCCCGGCACTCCCGTGATCCCGACCCGGTGGGAGCCGCCCGCATCCGGCAGTACGCGCAGCAGCAATTGCTGCGCCAGGTCCCGATGATCCGACCGTGTCGATTCGACCAGCGTGATGGCTCTGGCCAGACCGGATCGCTCGTTCGCTCGGACCGATTCGGCAACCGCGTCGATGTCGATGCTGCGGCCACGGTTGGACCCCGCACCGTCGGGAGAACCCAGGCCTTTGTTCGGAGCTCCCATGTTCAGGCGTTGGCCTCGCGTGGCGCGTGGCCGAGCGACACGGAGAGTTTCTCCACCAGCCCGATCGCCGCATCGGCGATGACCGTGCCCGGAGGGAAGATCGCGGCGGCGCCCGCAGCGTAGAGCTCGTCGAAATCGCCGGGCGGAATGACGCCGCCCACGACGATCATGATGTCCTCACGGCCCACATCGGCCAACGCCTGACGCAGCGCAGGGACCAGCGTCAGGTGACCAGCCGCCAGTGACGACACACCGACCACGTGGACGTCGTTGTCGGCGGCCTGACGGGCCACCTCCTCCGGCGTCTGGAACAGCGGACCGACGTCCACGTCGAAGCCGATATCGGCGAATGCGGTGGCAATGACCTTCTGGCCGCGGTCGTGCCCGTCCTGACCCATCTTGCACACCAGCACACGGGGCCGGCGGCCCTCGTCCTCGGCGAACTGTTCGACCAGCGCGGTCGCGCGGGTGATGTTCTCGGACTTGCCTGCCTCGTCGCGGTACACACCACTGATTGTCCGGATTTCCGCCTGATGGCGCCCGTAGACCTTCTCGAGCGCCTCGGAGATCTCGCCCACGGTGGCCATCTTGCGTGCCGCATCGATGGCCAGGGCCAGCAGGTTGTTCTCCATGCCCGGCTGATCCGACGCGGCAGCTCTGGTCAGATTCGCCAGTGCCGCCTCGACCTCGGCGGTGTCGCGCTCGGCGCGAAGTCGCTCGAGCTTCTCGATCTGCTCGCGGCGCACCTTCGAGTTCTCCACCTTGAGTACTTCGATGGTGTCGGGCTCGTCGGGCACGTACTTGTTGACGCCCACCAGCGGCTGGCGGCCGGAGTCGATGCGGGCCTGCGTGCGGGCAGCTGCTTCCTCGATGCGCAGCTTCGGAATTCCCTCACTGATGGCCTGCGCCATCCCTCCCGCTTCCTCGACCTCGGCAATGTGCGCCCGCGCTCGGTTCGCGAGCTGGTGGGTGAGCCACTCGACGTAGTGGGAGCCACCCCACGGATCGATCGGACGGACGGTGTTGGACTCCTGTGCGATGAGCAACTGCGTGTTGCGGGCGATGCGAGCCGAGAAATCGGTCGGCAGAGCGAGGGCCTCGTCGAGTGCGTTGGTGTGCAGCGACTGGGTGTGGCCCTGGGTGGCCGCCATGGCTTCCACGCACGTGCGCGCGACGTTGTTGAACACATCCTGTGCCGTCAACGACCAACCCGAGGTTTGCGAGTGGGTCCGCAGCGAACGCGATTTGGCGCTGGTGGGTTCGAATTGCTGGACGAGCTCGGCCCAGAGCAGTCGACCGGCACGCAGCTTGGCGACCTCCATGAAGAAGTTCATTCCGATGGCCCAGAAGAACGACAGTCTCGGTGCGAACGTATCGATGTCCATGCCCGCGTCGAGACCGGCCCGGATGTATTCGACACCGTCCGCGAGGGTGTAGGCGAGTTCGAGATCGGCTGTGGCACCGGCCTCTTGGATGTGGTAGCCCGAAATGGAGATCGAGTTGTATTTCGGCATCTTCGCGCTCGTGAACGCGAAGATGTCCGAGATGATGCGCATCGACGGCTTCGGCGGATAGATGTAGGTGTTGCGGACCATGAACTCTTTGAGGATGTCGTTCTGGATGGTCCCGGCGAGTTTCTCCGGGCCGACGCCCTGCTCCTCCGCCGCTGCGACGTACAGCGCAAGAATCGGTAGCACGGCACCGTTCATCGTCATCGACACCGAGACACTGCCGAGGTCGATTCCGTCGAACAGCTGACGCATGTCGTAGATGGAATCGATGGCCACTCCGGCCATTCCGACGTCACCCTGTACTCGCGGGTGATCGGAGTCGTAACCCCGATGGGTGGCCAGGTCGAACGCCACCGACAAGCCCTTCTGGCCGGCCGCGAGGTTGCGGCGGTAGAACGCATTGGACTCGGCCGCGGTGGAGAATCCGGCGTACTGGCGAATGGTCCACGGCTGGTTGACGTACATCGTGGGATACGGCCCACGGAGAAACGGCGGGGCACCGGGATAGCTGTGCAACGGGTAGCCCTCGGCCTCGGCGGCCTCACGATCGGCCTCGGTGAACACCGGCTTGACGTCGATGCCCTCCGGCGTCGTCCACACGACCTGCTCGGGAGTGTAGAAATTGGCCTTCGCGCCCTGCTCCACGTGGGCAGCGACGTCCTCCGACGACGGTGGCGGAGGCGTCGGCTCGTCGGGATCGACAAGGGGCACATCGGCGAAGCTGCCGATGGTGTGCGAAATTCGGTTCTCGTCGGTACTCACTTCTTCGCTCCCAGCGTGTCGAGAAGTTCGGTCAGCACGGCGATGGCATCGACCTTCGCGGTCAGGAAGCCATCGGGGCGTGACGCGCCTTCGATGCCGGCGAAGATCTTCTCCGGTCCGGCAAGCAGTACCTGTGAAACACCCGCCGCGCGCAGTGCATCCACGGCTGTGGCGGCCTCCTCGGTGTATCTGGTGTCGGTGCCGCACACCACGGCGACGGAGGCTCCGGAGGCCTCGACCGATCCGGCGATGGCGTCCACGGTCAACGGCCCGGGGTTCACGGCCTCGATTCCGCCGGACGCCAACAGGTTCGACGCGAACGTGGTTCGAACGTTGTGTTCGGCGACGCTCCCCAGCGGTATCAGTAGCACTGTGGGGCGGCAATCGTGCTCGGCGAGAAAGGCATCGGAACGATCGCGGAGAGCTTCGAATGCTCGGCCGTAGCGGTAGACCGTGCGCGAGCCCTGCGGGGCGCTCTGCTGTGGAGTCAGTGGTGCCTCGGCCAGATTCGGAAATTCGTTGACGCCGGTCAAGGGGGTCACTCGGTGGGCGACATCGGAATCACGTTCGGCGCGGGTCTTCTCGAGCGCCGCCACGAGTGAACCGTTTTCGACGGCGGCGCTGAATCCGCCCGTCGCCTCGACGCTCTGGAAGAACTCCCATGCCTTCGCGGCCACCGAGGCAGTGAGATCCTCGATGTACCAGGACCCCGCACCCGGATCCAGAACACGGCCGAGGTGGGCCTCCTCGAGGAGCAACAACTGAGTGTTTCTGGCGATGCGCGCGGCGAATGTCTTCGATACTCCTGCTGCCCCACCGCCCAGGGCCGCATCGAACGGCAGGACCGTCACCGAATCCGCGCCGCCGACGCCTGCTCCGAACGCCGCCAGCGTGGTCCGCAGCATGTTCACCCATGGATCACGCTGCGACATCATCGCTTCCGAGGTCACCGCATGCTGTGGGGCATCACCGGCATCCGGTGCTCCGCAGACCTGTGCGATGCGTGCCCACAGAATGCGTGCGGCCCTGAATTTCGCGATGGTCAGGAACTGGTCGTCGCTGGCAGCGAATCGAAATTCGACCTGCCGCAGCGCCTCCGTGATACTCACTCCGGCAGCCGTCATGGACCGGAGGTATTCCAGGCCCGCGGCGATAGACGCGCCGAGCTCCTGAGCGTCAGCGGATCCGAGATTGTGAAATACGGTGCCGTCGACGGTGATCGCGCGAACCGACTCGTCTCGGGCGACGCAGGCGCGGATCAGATCGAGTGCGTCGGCCATCTCGATCGACTGGGTTTCGCCCACGCGAGCGGTGAGAGTGTCCACTCCGAGCCGGATGTCCACAGCGGCGCGATCGTCGATGTCGGCCGCGTCCAGTACTGCGAACAACGCTGCCGCTGCGGCCTTCACCTCGCCCTGCGCGTCGATCGTCAGCGGCGCGAGCTCGAGGAATACTCCCTGCAGAACCTCCGGCAATGCCGTCGGATCGACACCACCGGCTCCGACCGTCAACCACAGGGCACTGGTGCCGTTGGCGAGCGAATCGAGTATCTGGGAGTTGAGCGTCGTGGCGTCGTCGGCGCCGTCTCCGCGGACCGAGCCGTGGCGGGTGCACACCTTCCAACCCGCGTTGACGTCCCGATACCGGTCACGGCCCCGCAGGAATGGAAACTGCCCGGGCAGAGGACCTTCCGGGCGCTCGTCGAGCGCGGTGTACAGCGGGGACACCGTGATGGCGTCGTAGGTCGTCGAATCGAGTAGGTGTTCGGGATCGGCGGGCAGCTCGGACGTGTCGACCCGGCGCGATTTGGCCAACACACCGGCCACTGCTCGTTGCCAGGCCGCATGGGCGCTGCGTGCGGCATCTTCGTGCGACGCGATGGACACGTGTGCTGCTCCCTCGGTTCGGCGGGTGGTACTGCGCCCGACTTGAAGTGATGCTAACCCCACTTCGTTGCAGGCTATCGTGAGGTTCACCTCACGTTCGGTGCTGCCGGCGCAGCGTTCGAGGTCCGCGGTGGCACGGTTCGGCTGTCCAGAAGAAACCGAGTGTCACTTCACGCCGGTACGCTGACCTCTCGTGACCCGGCACCTGCGCGACCTCCGACTGCTCGCGTTGGTGGTGATGATCATCGTCTTCGCCCTCGTGGCCGTGTTGGTACCTCATCCGAGTATCGATCAGATTCGCCAATGGGGCATATCCGTCGGTCCTGCGTTCCCGCTCGTGTTCTGCGCGGTCCATGCGCTCGTCACCATCGCGCCGGTGCCGAGAACCTTGTTCACGCTCAGCGCCGGAGTCCTGTTCGGACCGCTGACCGGTTTGGCAGTGACCATCGGGGCGTCGACGGTCAGCGCGATCGTGGCTCTGCTTCTGGTCCGTGCGATCGGTCGGGAAGCAGTGGCAGCACGGATGTCGCACTCGGCCCTGGACTCGATCGACGACAGCCTGCGCCGACGTGGGTGGCTCGCTGTGGGCTCACTGCGGCTGATCGCTCCGGTGCCCTTCTCGTTGGTGAACTATGCCTGCGGTGTGTCGGCGGTGCGTGTTGTGCCGTTCGCGGCGGCAACGGCGGCAGGCATGCTGCCGGGCACTCTCGGGATAGTCCTGATCGGCGGAGCCATCGGAGGCAATTCGCATCCAGCACTGTTGGTGGTGTCCGCGGTGTGCATCGCGATCGGCCTCACCGGCCTGTTCGTCGACTGGCGACTGTCGCGCAAGTCGGGCCTCGAGTCCGAATCCGAGGGAGTTGGTCAAGTCCAGAAGCTTGACTCTAAGTAATCAAGCCTGGAAGCTTGACCAAGTGGTATCAACGATCTAACCTTGTCACATGTTCGTGCTGACCGTGGACCAACGTCGCAGTAGACGCGATATCGACCGAGTGCCCGAACTCCTCGACCGATATCGTGAACACCAGCTGATTCGGCCCTTCGATCGCACCGCAGGCGACGAAGTACAGGCGGTATCCGACAACGCAGACACCGTCGTGACCATCGCCCTCGAACTGATATCCACACGGCACTGGACCGTGGGAATCGGCATCGGGCCCGTCGAGCTTCCACTCCCGGAAACCACGCGCGCGGGCCGCGGGCCGGCCTTCGAGGCAGCTCGTGACGCCGTGAACAGAGCAAAGAACGCACCCGTGGCGCTTGCCGTCAGCGGACCCGACCCCGCCGCAGCAGAGGACGCGGAGACGGCATCGACCCTGGTGGCCCTGCTCATCGATCGACGCACGGATCCCGGCCGGGAAGCGGTCGCGCTCATGGCTCGCGGACTGTCGCAAACCGACGCAGCAGAACAGTTGAAAATCAGCAAGCAAGCAATGTCACAACGGCTCTCGGTCGCCGGCTGGCACATCGAAACCGCAGGCCGTACCCTCGCCGCTCGACTGCTCGACGCCGCGAACACCACAGGAAGTCACCGGCCATGATCATCATCGCCCTCGTTCTTCTCGCACTGGCCGCACTCGCCGCGGTCGTCCCCGGCACCGGCGCTCGCCGGTGGCTACCCACGACGATCGCAACGACACTGCTGGCCGTCGCGGCGATCCTGGCGATCGTGGCCGGGCCTGCCTACGGTCTCGGCCACGCCGTCGGGATAGTCCTCAGCGTGCTCGCCGCCGCGATGGGCGGCACCGCGGCCGTACCGACGGTATTTCGGGTCGCCCGACGACAGAACGACTCGACCGGAGAAGATCCGGTCGAGCCGCTCCGTGGAGGACTGATCATCGGCGTCCTCGAACGCGTGGCCGTGGCAGTGTCGATCCTCGCCGGTTGGCCGGAGGGCATCGCCATCGTGCTGGCCGTCAAGGGACTCGCGCGCTACCCCGAACTCCGCGAGTCCCACGCTTCCGAACAATTCATCATCGGCACCTTCGCCAGTGTGCTGTGGGCACTGGCAGCAGGCGGCGTGGGCACCGCTCTGATCAACTGACCGAAAGCCGTGCCTCAGCGCTGTTCCGGCTCCGCCTCCGGCGACGCCGACAGAGCACCGATGTCCAATCCCTTCGACAGCTCAGGGGCCGCCGCCAACGAGGTGTCGACCGGCTTGCGCGCCACCGCCTCTGCCGCCTTGACCGCCTCGGCCACCGCCGGATCGGTCTTGGTCTCGAACCATTCGGCGACCTCGTCCGAGTCGTCCTCGGGCTTGGGCTCGTTGCCGTCCGATTCGTTGGGCTCGTACCGGAACACCCCGTCCTCTCCGGGCGCACCGAGAGTCTTGGCGAATCCCTTGAGTGCATCGCCGAAATCGCTCGGGATCATCCACACCTTGTTCGCATCACCCTGCGCCATCTGCGGCAGCGTCTGCATGTACTGATACGCGAGCAGTTCTGGCGTCGGCTTGCCTGCCTTGATCGCACCGAACACCTTCTCGATAGCCTTGGCCTGGCCCTGCGCTTCGAGGTACTTCGCGGCCCGGTCACCCTGCGCCCGCAGTATCCGAGACTGCCGCTCACCCTCCGCGGTGAGGATGGCTGCCTGCTTGCCACCCTCGGCCGCGAGAATTCGACTCTGCTTGTCGCCCTCGGCCGTCTTGATCGCCGACTCACGATGTCCCTCGGCGGTGAGGATGGTCGCTCGCTTCTCACGATCGGCCTTCATCTGCTTCTCCATCGACTCCTGGATCGACGGTGGCGGATCGATGCTCTTGAGCTCGACTCGAGCCACACGCAGACCCCAACGGCCGGTCGCCTCGTCCAGCACGACGCGCAGTTGGCCGTTGATCGAATCACGCGAGGTGAGGGTTTCCTCCAGCGTCATGCCGCCGACGACGTTACGCAGAGTGGTGGTGGTCAACTGCTCGACACCGACGATGTAGTTGTTGATCTCGTACACGGCCGACTGCGGGTTGGTCACCTGGAAATAGACGACGGTGTCGATCGACACCGTCAGGTTGTCCTTGGTGATCACCGGCTGAGGGGGAAACGACACGACCCGCTCGCGTAGGTCGACCTTGGCACGAATGCGGTCGACGAACGGCACGAGGAACGTGAGCTGGCCGGACACGGTGCGCGTGTAGCGGCCGAGCCGTTCGATGACGGCGGCGTCGGCCTGCGGGACGATCGAGATGGACTTGGCCATCAGCACCGCGACGAACGCGACGATGACAGCCAGTGCGATGAGTGCTTCCACTGGCTACGGTCCCTTCCATACGACGGCGGTAGCGCCGTCAATTTCCATCACGGTCACGGTGGTACCAGGGGCGTAGACCTCGGTCTCGTCGAGAGGACGAGCGGACCACACCTCACCACCGAGCTTGATCTGACCTTCGTGGGCAGTGATCTGTTCGAGAACGACCGCACTCTTTCCGGTGAGCGCGGCCACGCCCATCGGGGTGTCGGGCGGATGTGCGAAGCGCCGCAACAGAATCGGCCTCAACCCGAGCACCAATGCCAGTGAAAGCACACCGAAGACGATCGCATCGACCCACACCGGGAAATCGGTCAGAGCCGAGACGCCCGCAGTGCCCAGGGCACCACCGGCGATCATCAGAAGAAAGAAGTCGCCTGTCATTGCTTCGGCACCGGCCAGTACCACTGCCGCTATGAGCCAAATGAGCGCTGCCACAGCCTCCATCCTGACACGAAACGGACATCCGGCGGTGGATCAGCTGCTCAGGAGGGTTGTTCGGTGACGAAGTCGACCAGTTGTTCGACAGCCCCGATCAACGGTGCCTCGAGATCCCGAAAGCTCGACACCGACGAGTACACCCGCCGCCAGCCCTCTCGCGGACTTCCCCAGCCCAGCTCCCGACAGATCCCCGTTTTCCAGTCCTCGCCGCGTGGAATCCTCGGCCACGCAGCGATACCCACGGCGGACGGCTTGACCGCCTGCCAGACATCGATGAACGGATGACCGGTGACGAGCACATGTTCGCCGAGCGACCTCGTCAACGCCGATTCCTTCGAGCCGGTCACCAGGTGATCCACCAGCACTCCGACGCGACGCCCCGGCCCCGGACCGAACTCGGCCAACCGCTCCCCCAGATTGTCGAGACCCTCCAGATGCTCGACGACCACGCCCTCCACCCGAAGATCGTGCCCCCACACACTTTCCACGAGGGCCGCGTCGTGCACACCCTCGACCCAGATCCGACTCGCACGCGCCGTCCGAGCCCGCAGGCCCTCGACCTTGGTCGAACCGGAGGCCGAGCGCGTCTGCTGTCGCGCCGCAGCGGCAGGCTTCGGACGGATCAGAGTCACTCGACGTCCGTCGATCAGGAATGCCGCCTCGCGCAGGGCGAACAGACGCGTCGTGCGGGCACCGTCCTCGAGTCGAACGAAGTCGCCGTCGTAGGTGCGCTCGAACCCGACCACCGCCCCGCAATAACCTGAACCGGCATCCTCGACCACCAGTCCACGCTCGGCCGACACCTCCGGTGCCGGGACCTTGCGCATCCGACTGTGCCCTTTGAGAATGTCTCCGCCGTACATGTCGTTCACGGCGAACAACGCTAGCGATACCGGTGCCCGAGCACAGTTCGCCACGCCGACCTATGCTCGTGAGTCGTGTGTTCTTCCAGTGCAAGCCTCGCCCTGTGGACCAGTTCCTGGCTGGCCGGTGCCAGCTCACCGGACGACGTCATCGACGCCATGTTCGAGTGGGCTCCGATGCATCTCGTCGGTGCGGGCGATGCGACCGCGGCCGAGGCCTTCGGGCTGCCGCACCCCGGCTACGCCGAATCCATCGCCGGACTGCTGCAGGCGATCAGGGCAACCGCAGGTGCGGTGCCACAACCGGCCGTCGGTGAGGAAACGGTCCGGCTCGTCTTGCCTGCTCCCGGTGCGGTGACCGGATTGCCCGCGAACACCGACTTCTCACGCGCGGCGCTGAACTCCGGCCAAGCGGTGACCGTCGGAACTTCCGGCTGCCCGGGAATCGGACTGGTGCCAGTAGTCGAGGGCCCCGATGTGCTGCGCTGGACGGTGTATTCGATCGTCGTTCCCGAGCACGGTCACCGCGAACAGGGCTTGGGTGAGGCCGAATACGAGATGCGCGAGGCCGTACGCGGCGCGGCGGATGCGCTGGCGCAGATGCAGGCACTGCCCACCCGAACGCTCGACGGCGATCCCCGCACCCGCATCGCCGCCCTGATGGCCGAGGCGGCCCGCCACCGCTACCCAGCCGAGATGTCCGACAGGGCATTTCGGGTCCTGGAATCGGCCGATCGGGTAGCGGCCATTCTGACCGTAGCGTCCGGGTCCGCCCCCTCGGAGGCCCCCACCGCGATGGGTGCGGCCGCGCGCGAGGAACTCCTTCGACCGTTGTGGGCGGCAGTGCGCACCGCTCGCACCATCGCTGTCGCGACGAGCATCGACGCGGCACTGCACTCCGCGTGATGCCCCTCGACGGTTGGAGCGGCCGCTAGCGGGTGGCCGCCGCCGCAGGACGAGCCGGTCTGGTCGGTTGTTCGCAGCAGCCGACGGCGCAGCGGACGCCGTCGAGAGTGGAGCCGTAGCCGGGCACGCGGCCCAGGCGGCGGCACTGTCCGCCGACGCGATATTCCTCGACGAGTTCACGGATCATCATCGGAAAGCGCGCATCCGATCCGGGAGTGCCGGCGCGGGCCAACTCCATTCCGAGTTCACGGGCCTTCTCCTCGGCCTCGGTATCGAGATCCCACACCACCTCGAGATGATCGGAGACGAATCCGATCGGACACACGATCACCGCCTCGACCGACCGTGCCGACAGCGCTTCGAGGTGATCACAGATATCGGGGTCGAGCCACGGAACCTGCGGTGGTCCGGAACGGGACTGCCACACCAGGTCGTAGTCCTCGACGCCGGACGCGGCCGCGACCAGTCGCGATGCCTCGGCCACCTGGCGACTGTAGAGGTGGCCGCCGTCCTCGGGAGGACCGGCGTTGGCGTCGGCGGCAGAGGGAATCGAGTGCGCGGTGAAGACCAGCCGAGCACCGGCGCGGCACTGATCGGGCAGCGAAGCACGCGCGGCCGCAACGGCGTCGGTGAAGGCGTCGACCATCAACGGATGGTCGTAGTACTGCCGGATCTTGAGCAGGTGTGGTGCGTCCTCGCCGACTGCGGCGCGAGCGCGAGCGATGTCCTCGTGGTACTGCCTGCACCCGGAGTAGCCGCCCCACGCCGAGGTCGGAAACACCAGCGCCGATCGGACCCCGTCCGCTGTCATGGCCGTAACGGTGTCCTCGATCATCGGGTGCCAGTTGCGATTTCCGAAGTAGATCGGCAGATCGATTCCCGCCGAATCGAATTCGGCGCGAAGCGCCGCGATGATCTCACGATTGAGCTCGTTGATCGGAGACACTCCACCGAAGTGCATGTAGTGCTCGACGACGGAGTCCAGACGCTCCGGCGGCACACCGCGTCCGCGAGTGACGTTCTCCAGGAACGGACGAACGTCGCTCGGCTGTTCCGGGCCGCCGAACGAGAGCACCAACAGCGCGTCGAATTCTCCAGGGGTGGTCATCAATCCATTGTGCCCCTGTCGCAGACCGGCCTCGACACAGGTCCGATCTGCGAACGAAACCAACGGTGAGCGAGACCACGTACGGTTCCGCCCACCGCGGCGTCACATGTTGTCGGGCAGATACGTGTTGTGGCTGGCTCCGCCGTCGACGTAGACGATGGACCCGGTGGTGCCGGGCAGCCAATCCGAGAGCAACGCGACGATGGACTTGGCCACGACGGTCGGGTCGTTGACGTCCCAGCCGATGGGGGCAGCGCCGTCCCAGTAGACGTTCAGTTGGTTCATCTTCGCGGCATCGTCGGTTGCCGTACCGGCGATCGCCTTGGCGGCGAGGGTCTTGATGGGCCCGGCAGCGACGAGGTTGGAGCGAATACGCTTGGCAGCGCCCACTTCCCGGGCGACGTAGCGATTGACCGATTCGAGTGCGGCCTTGGCCACGCCCATCCAGTTGTAGTACGGCATCGACGTGCGGGGGTCGAAATCCATACCGACGATGGAGCCGCCCTCGTTCATGACCGGCAGCACTGCACGCGCCAGCGACGCGTAGCTCCACGCCGAGATCTCGAAGGCCTTCGCGGCATCGGGGCCGGGACCGTCGAGGAACGGCTTGGCATCCGGGCCCATCAGGGTGCGGGGCGCGAATGCGATCGAATGCAGAACCCCGTCGATGCCCTCGGGTGCCACCTCGCGGACGCGATCGGCCAACGCAGCGAGGTGCTCCTCGTTGGTGGCGTCGAGCTCGATCGCCGGGGGCACCTCCTTGGGCAGACGTTGCGCGATGCGGTCGATGAGCCGGAGCCGATCGAAACCGGTGATGATCACCTTCGCGCCCTGGTCCTGCGCCATGGCAGCAGCGTGGAATGCGATGGAGGCATCGGTGATGATGCCGGTGACCAGAATCGTCTTGCCTTCGAGCAATCCGCCCATAGTGCTGTGTTCCTTACCTCGACGATGAGAATCTATGATGTTCAGCCGAAAAGTTTTGTGCTTGACGAACTCTCAGTGGCCCATGCCCATACCGCCGTCGACGGGAATAACGGCACCGGACACGTAACCCGAGTCCGGGCCCGCGAGGAAGCTCACCACTGCGGCGACGTCCTCGGGCTGGCCGAGCCGTTGAAGGGGAATGAACTCTTTCGCCTTGTCGCGGAGATCGTCGGACAGCTCCGCGGTCATGTCCGTTTCGATGAATCCCGGAGACACGACGTTCGCCGTGATCGACCGCGAACCGAGTTCACGGGTGATCGACCGAGCCATGCCGATGACACCGGCTTTGGACGCTGCGTAATTGATCTGACCCGGCCCACCGCCGAGGGCGACGACCGAACTGAGGAAGACCATCCGGCCCCAACGCGCACGCAGCATGGCGCGGTTGGCGCGCTTGGCAACACGGAAGGCACCTGTCAAGTTCGCATCGATCACACGTTGGAACTGGTCCTCGGTCATCCGCATCAACAGGGTGTCGTCGGTGATGCCGGCATTGGCCACGAGAACCTCGACGGGCCCGTGCTTTTCCTCGACCTCCTTGAAGGCGGCGTCGACGGAGTCGGAGTCGGTGACGTCGCAGACGACCCCGAGCAATCCGTCGGGAGCCCCGGAGCCGCGGTGGGTGACGGCCACCTTGTGTCCGTCGGCACTGAGTCGTTGGGCGATGGCCAGACCGATACCCCGGTTACCTCCGGTGACGAGTACCGATCGCGCGATGAAGTCAGGTGTGGACATGCCTAGCAACCTATCTGTTCGTCCTGGAATGACAAAGCGAAACTTACTGGTGAGTAATAACAGCGATCACGGCAATCTCTGCCGCATCACCAATGCCGAACCCAATCCCGACGAGATGAACAGCACCCCGAGAATCAGCCACGGACGAGAAGCGTCCCCGCGGGTGATCTCGAAACCGATCTGCTCCTCCAAGGTGTCGTACACCTGACGCAAGTCCTCGATCGACGAGGCAGTGAAGAAGCTACCGCCCGACAGCTCTGCGATCTCTCGCAAGGACGGGTCGTCGACCGGTACCGGAACTCGTTCGGGGCCGCCGTCGCCGTCGATTTCGACGGAGCCGTAGCTGGTTCCGAACGAGATCGTGGAGATCGGCACGCCCTTGTCCTTGGCGGCACGTGCAGCGGTGTAGCCGCCCCGGGGGTCGTCGAGATTCTGCGGCACCGTCTGCTTGCCGTCGGAGAGCAGCACGATACGAGCGGGTGGCGCCGCGTCACCGCCGCCGAGTATCGCCCCGAGGGTGTCGATCGACTGCAGTGAGGTGAAGATCGCCTCACCGGTCGCCGTTCGCTCACTGAGCTGCAATTTGTCGATCGCGGACTTGGTGGCTTCGCGATTGGCTGTCGGAGACACCAAGACGGACGCAGTGCCTGCGAACGCGACCAACCCGAGATTGATGCCGGGAGTCAGACCATCGGCGAAGGACTTCGCCGCATCTTGCGCAGCGGCCAGGCGGCTCGGCTCGACATCGGTGGCCTCCATCGACAGTGACACGTCGATCACGAGCATGACGGTCGCGCGGTTGCGTGGGACGCGCTCGTCCGCGGTCGGACCTGCCAGCGCGACGGTGAGGAACATCAGACCGACCAACACCAGCGCGGTGGGTAGATGTCGCAACCGGTTCTGCCGCACAGGCGCGACGGACTCGAGCAGTTCCATATTGGAAAAACGCAGAACGTGCTTCTGCTTGCGTCGTTGGACCCAGATGTAGCCTGCGGTCAGCGCGATGACGACGAGGAGAAACCCGAGCCACCACGGCGACGCGAAATCGGTCAGGCTCATCGCGAACCCGCCCGAGCGGTATTGGTGAAACCGGCACCGATGGTGTGCCTGCGTGCGGTGACGAACCTGACGACATCGGCGATCCAGTCACCGTCGGTACGCAGCGTCAGTCGAGGTGCACCGCACCGCCGGAGCGCCTTCTCCACCTCGTCGCGGTGCGCTGCCGCTGCGCGCGCGAAATCTGCACGCAGCCGTGGGGTCGTGCTGAATTCGCGGGTACGGCCCGATTCCGGATCGTGCAACACCACATCACCGATGTCTGGCAACTCCAGGTCGCGCGGATCAAGTACCTCCACGGCCAACACGTCGTGTCGGGCCGAGATGGCGCGCAGCGACCGCTCCCAGTCGATGGGACCGAGGAAGTCACTGATCACCACGGCCATCCCACGCCGACGTTCGGGTCTACGCAGAGCCTCGACCGCCGCTCGCAGGTCGCCGCGCACACCGTCTGTTGCGGACGGCGTGGTGGCGATGGCTCTGAGCATCGACTGGGTATGTGTCCGGCCACCGCGAGCCGGGATGCGCGTCGTGGTCGCACCGGTGGCCACCACCGCTCCGATTCGATTTCCGCCGCCGCCGGTCAGATGAGTGATCGCCGCCGAGGCCGCGACCGCAAGGTCTCGCTTCTCGCACCCTGCCGTACCGAAATCCAGGCTGGCCGACAAATCCACCACGAGCCACGTCTCGAGCTCGCGGTCGGCGATGGACTGACGCACGTGCGGGTGGGTGGTGCGCGCGGTCACCGACCAATCCATCTGCCGAACGTCGTCACCGGGTTGATATTCCCGGGCGTCACCGGGTTCGGAACCGGGGCCGGGAATCAGCCCGAAGTGATCGCCGTGCAGAACGCCGTCCAGCCGACGGCGCACCGTCAGCTCCAACGTTCGCAATGCCGCTGCCAGTTTCGGGTCTTGCAACTCACCGGATCGGAACGAGGGCGGCCGTGAACCGACGGCACGGGCCTCGGCCACTGGAGCGGTGTCGGATCCGCTCACTGACCCTGCGTACCGATCGAGGATCCGTCACCGGACGGCTTCTGCATCGCCGGTGCCGGTTGCCCGAACTGACCACCCTGTGGGTGCTGCTGGGCCCCGGGGACCTGCCCCTGTCCAGGGAACTGACCCGGAGCAGGGAACTGGCCGGGGGCGGGCAAGGGCCCTTGGGCCGGGTACTGCCCCTGAGGTCCGCCTTGGCGTCCGTCGAAGTGCGGAGCGTCCGAACCGGCCCCGTTACCGTGCTGGACGGGCACTGCCTGTGGAGACACCTGAGGCAGGCCGACGGTCTGCAGCACACGAGAGATGACCGTCTCGGGCGTCACCTCGTCCGCGAGAGCGTCGTAGGACAGCACCAGGCGATGCCGGAGTACGTCGGGAATGACTTCGAGCACGTCTTGTGGAACCACGTAATCGCGGCCGCGTAGCAGCGCGAGTGCTCTCGATGCCGCGATGATGCCCAGCGTCGCACGGGGAGAGGCACCGTAGGCGATCCAGTTGGCCACGTCGTCCAGACCGAACTGTTCGGGGGTACGGGTGGCGGAGATGACCCGAACGACGTAGTCGACGAGCGCATGGTGGACGAACACCGAGCCGGCCAGATTCTGCAGCCGAATCAGTTCGCTCGGGTCGAGGATCTGCTTCGGCTCCGGTGCCTTGATGCCCATCCGATAGACGATCTCGCGTTCTTCTTCGACCGTCGGGTAGTCGACGACGATCTTGAACAGGAATCTGTCGCGCTGAGCTTCCGGAAGGGGATAGACCCCCTCGTTCTCGATGGGGTTCTGAGTCGCCATCACCAGGAACGGGTCTGGCATCGGGAACGTCTTGCCGCCGATCGTCACGTGTCGCTCGGCCATGACCTCGAGCAATGCCGACTGGACCTTCGCAGGTGCGCGGTTGATCTCGTCGGCCAGGACGAAGTTCGCCACGACAGGTCCGAGTTCGGTGTCGAACTCCTCCCGGCCCTGACGGTAGATGCGAGTGCCGACGAGATCGGTCGGCACCAGGTCGGGGGTGAACTGGACTCGCGAGAACGAACCGCCCACGACCCGCGCGAACGTCTCGACGGCCAAGGTCTTGGCGACGCCGGGAACACCCTCGAGGAGGACGTGCCCGCGGGCGAGGAGTCCCACCAGGATTCGCTCTACCAGGCGGTCCTGACCGACGATCACCCGCTTGACCTCGTACACGGCCTTCTCGAGGAGCTGAACGTCCTCGGCCAAGCCTGGGCTGTCCACCCGCTTCGGCTCCCCACCCTGTGGATTCGGTGTCGAGGGCTCGGCTCGCGTCGAGTCCTCGTCGTTCGAAATCCGGCCGTCACGTGATGTCACCAAGAATTCACCGCTTTCAGTCGATCATCGTCGGGCGCGTTTCGACACCGCCGCGATCAACTATTCCAGGTCATCGTCGAGCGCGCCGAAAGGCACCCCCAAGCGGAGCCGGCGCAACGACCCCAGGCACGTGTGGCGCGAAGAGATGCCGCAGATGTGGCTCGCTCAGGAGACCATTCGCACTGCATAGGGGGTCATGCCGCTGTAACGCACATCGGACACCTTGACCACCGAGCCCGATTGCGGAGCCTCGAGCATCTTGCCGTTTCCGAGGTAGAGCGCGACGTGCTGGCTGGCGTTGGGACCGTAGAAGATCATGTCGCCGCGTTTCATCTCCGAGGACGGAACTTGCTTACCGGCCGTGTACTGGTAGCCGGTGTAGTGCGGCAACGAGATGCCGAGTCCGGCGAAGGCGTAGATCATCAGGCCCGAGCAATCGAAGCCGACCTTGTTGTAGTCGCCGTAGCTGTCGGCGACTCCGCCGTCCCTGATGCCTTTCGTCGGGCCGTTCTCGTCGCCGCCACCCCAGGAATAGGGAACTCCGAGTTGGCTCATACCGCGGTCGATGGCCAGCTCGACTGCAGCACTTCCCGTCACAGAGGGGGTCGTGGGCTTTTTCGGCTTGGTAGGTGTCGGCGTGGTCGCAGTAGTGCCGCTCGAATTGTTCGTCGACGAACTCGAATCCTCGTCGACGTCGACATGTGATCGCTGGCCCTCGGCGATGGCTGCCGCGCGCTGCTGAGCCGCGAGATTTGCCGACACCCGGGCAGCTGCCTGCGCCGCGGCTTCACGTGCGGCGGCTGCAGCAGCCGCCGCGGCAGCGTCCTCGGCGGCTTTCTGCGCTTCCCAGGCACCGTACGCGGCCCGCTGATCTTGCAGCCCAGCCACATTGGATCGCGCGAGATCGAGCTCCGACTGCGCTGCGTCACGCTGCGATTCGATGGCCGCTTTACGGTCGGCCTCGGTCTGCAGTGCCGCCTGCGCCTCGGCGATGGCCTGCTCGGCCTCGGCCTTCTTGGTCTCGGCTTCCGATGCTGCTGCGTCGGCCTGTTGCTTGGATTCACGTGCGGCCGACTCGCGGTTGGCCTGCTCGGTACGTGCCCGCTGCAAACCGTCGAGCACGGCGTTCTGACTGCTCGAGAGCACCCTGAGCACCTGGGCGCGGTCGAGAATGTCCTCGGGTCCACTGGAACCGAGGAACGAGGCCATCGACGCGACGCCGGACCCCTGGGTGTAACTGGACTTCGCGAATTCGTCGAACTTGCGTTGCGCTGCCTGGATCTGGGTTCCGGCATCTGCCAGCGCCTGCTGGGCTGCGCTCACCACCGCCGCTGCGACATCGGCTGCGTCGCGTGCATTCTGCAGATCGACCAGTGCTTTGTTGACGCCCTCGCGCTTCGAGGCGACTTCGTCGTCGAGTTGCGCGAGTTGCTGATTGGCGGACGCGATCGCGTCGATCAACTGGCCCACCTGACCCAGTCGCGAGTCGACGGCGCTGCCTGCAGCGGCGAGGTCGCTGTCCGAGGGATTGGGCGGTGGCGGTGGTACTGCGGCGGCAACGCCCGGCAGGGTGGCCATCAATGCGAGCACGAGGCCTGCGCCCACCAGCACGAATCGGGTACGGATCACCGCTCTGCGGTGAGTGCCGCGGATGTGACGTCGGATCACGAATGTCTCCCTCGGGTCCGGCATTCACTCGGGTTCGCGTCGAACCGTCGTGCCGTCGAGGTGCTCCCCGTCCTCCACCCCGATCGCAGTGGGCGGTGAGCGTTTCGTCGGGCAGGAAAGAAACACGCAGCGATACGACAGGTGTGTACCACGTCAGTCACACCCGAAGCAGTGGCCTCCCGAGTTCCCCACGGATGACAACCGCCTTCTGCGACACTCCTTCCCCAGCAGTGCCAATGGCACCGTACGACACTTTGCACCCTAAAGAAACTCCAGTCACAAATGACACATTTGTGATTCGACCAGGCACGACGCCGTGAACTCGGCGTTTACCGAAAACAATTTTTTCGACTTTTTCGCGTGGCCCTCGGGCCGGGATCGAGACCGACTCGGGCGAGGTGTGCGTCGGTCAGTCGAACGACACGACGGCGCGTGGGTTCAGCGCTTGTTCACATCTCGTTCAGCGCTCGGCGGAGTCTCGCTCCGCGGCTTCGGTCGAGGCTGCGGCAGAGCGATATCTGCGTGCCTTGACCACGGCCGTCAGGGTCGCCACGGCGGCAACGACAACCACGAGACCACCGGTGAGCAAGCCCCACGGGGTCTGGTCGTCGACGAGCGTGTCGACGAAGTTGTCGGCAGCGACGACATGATTGCCGGTGTAGGTGCGGTCCTGTCCGGCTTCGAGGGTGACCCGACTGATGGAGTCACTGAAGGTGCCCACCTGTCCCGGACTGAGCACCAGGACGGTCCCGCCTTCGCGCGCACCGACCGCAGTGGCGAGATCGCGCAGTTGCGAGTCGTGACGCGGGTCGTTCGGCACTATCACGATGGACAGGTCGATTCCGTGATCCTCGGCGCGTGCCACCGCGGCAGACAACCCTGCTTCCTCGTCGGCAGGCGCGCTCACGCGGGATTCGCGGACGGTGGCGACGATGCTGTCGACGTCCAGACCTGCCGGGATATCGGTGGCAAGTGGGGAAACAGCGTGAATCGGATCAGACATCTCTCGTCCAGTCGGTAGGAACAATCGAGTCGAACCCTACGTGACGGTCTCGGCCCGGCCGGGTAGGCCTGCGGCATCGACATCGAAACTGAGGACGCCCTTCATTGCGCGGCGCGGACCACTGCGTGAGGATCGTCATGCGGGTTCGTCTCTCGACACACCCGGAGACTCGGACCGCAGGTCTTCACAGGACAAGCGTACTGTTAGACTTCCAACGAGACATCGATCGAGCGTCCGCCCCGAACTCTCAGCCCGAGAATCGAGGCCGAGACCCTCGGACAATGCCTCGCTTCAACCGTCGACACAGCCCCGTCGGCGGTGTGCCGCATAGACGAGTGGAGCTGAAGTGACCGCAAGTAATGATTCATTCGGTGCAAAGGGCACCCTCGAAGTCGGCGAGAACTCGTACGAGATCTTCCGACTGTCGGCCTTGCCCGGTGCCGAGAAGCTGCCCTACGCACTGAAGGTCCTCGCGGAGAACCTCCTTCGCACCGAGGACGGTGCCAACATCACCGCCGACCACATTCGCTCGATCGCATCGTGGGACCCATCCGCCGATCCGAGCATCGAAATCCAGTTCACCCCCGCGCGCGTCATCATGCAGGACTTCACAGGTGTGCCGTGCATCGTCGACCTCGCGACGATGCGTGAAGCCGTCACCACCTTGGGCGGCGACCCCAACAAGGTCAACCCCCTCTCCCCCGCCGACATGGTCATCGACCACTCGGTCATCCTCGACGTCTTCGGCCGAGCGGATGCACTGGAGCGCAATGTCGACCTCGAGTACGAGCGCAACGGCGAGCGATACCAGTTCCTGCGTTGGGGCCAGGGCGCCTTCGACGACTTCAAGGTCGTCCCGCCCGGCATGGGAATCGTGCACCAGGTCAACATCGAATACCTGGCACCGACCGTGATGACCCGCAAGGGCCAGGCCTACCCGGACACCTGCGTCGGCACCGACTCGCACACGACGATGGTCAACGGCCTCGGCGTGCTCGGCTGGGGCGTCGGCGGCATCGAAGCCGAGGCCGCCATGCTCGGCCAGCCGGTCTCGATGCTCATCCCCCGCGTCGTCGGTTTCAAGCTCTCCGGTGAGATCCAGCCCGGCGTCACGGCCACCGACGTGGTGCTGACCGCCACCGAGATGCTGCGCAAGCACGGCGTCGTCGGCAAGTTCGTCGAATTCTACGGCGAGGGCGTGGCCGAGGTTCCGCTCGCGAACCGCGCCACCCTGGGCAACATGAGCCCCGAGTTCGGTTCCACCGCAGCGATCTTCCCGATCGACGAGGAGACCATCAACTACCTGCGCCTCACCGGCCGCAGCGACGAGCAGCTCGCTCTCGTCGAGGCGTACGCCAAGGAACAGGGCATGTGGCACGACCCGAAGAACGAGGCCGTGTACTCCGAGTACATCGAGCTCGACCTGAACACGGTCGTCCCGTCCATCGCAGGCCCGAAGCGCCCGCAGGACCGAATCCTGTTGTCCGATTCCAAGGTTGCGTTCCGCAAGGACATCCACAACTACGTCGAGGAGAACCACCCGGCGCACGAGGGTGAGACCAAGCTCGACGAGGCCCTCGACGAGTCGTTCCCGGCCAGTGATTCCGCATCGCTGAGCTTCGCCGAAGAGGACTCGGTCGACGTTCGCTCTGCCGCCTACGGTTCCGAAGGCCGCCCGAGCAAGCCGATCCGGGTCACCACCGACGAGGCCGGGGAATTCGTTCTCGATCACGGCGCCGTCGTGGTTGCAGGCATCACCTCCTGCACCAACACCTCGAACCCGTCGGTCATGCTCGGCGCGGCACTGCTCGCTCGCAACGCCGTGGAGAAGGGCCTGTCCACCAAGCCCTGGGTCAAGACCAACATGGCACCGGGTTCGCAGGTCGTCACCGACTACTACGAGAAGGCCGGCCTGTGGCCGTACCTCGAGAAGCTCGGCTACTACCTCGGCGGATACGGCTGCACCACGTGTATCGGCAACACCGGTCCACTGCTCGAGCCGATCTCGAAGGCGATCAACGACAACGACCTCTCGGTCACCGCAGTGCTGTCGGGCAACCGCAACTTCGAAGGCCGCATCTCCCCCGACGTGAAGATGAACTACCTGGCTTCGCCGCCGCTGGTCATCGCGTACGGCCTGGCGGGCACGATGGACTTCGACTTCGAGACCGACGCACTGGGCGAGGACCACGAGGGCAATCCCGTGTTCCTGAAGGACATCTGGCCGTCCGCACAGGAGATCGAGGAGACCATCCAGTCCTCGATCGACCGGGACATGTTCAGCAAGTCCTACGAGACCATCTTCGCAGGCGACAGCCGGTGGCAGAACCTGTCGACTCCCGAGGGCGATACGTTCGAGTGGGACCCCGAGTCCACGTACGTGCGTAAGCCTCCGTACTTCGACGGCATGACGATGGACCCGGCCCCGGTCGAGGACATCACCGGTGCCCGCGTGTTGGCACTGCTCGGCGACTCGGTCACCACCGACCACATCAGCCCGGCCGGTCCCATCAAGTCGGGTACGCCCGCGGCGCAGTACCTGGATTCGCACGGTGTCGAGCGCAAGGACTACAACTCGCTCGGCTCGCGGCGCGGTAACCACGAGGTCATGATTCGCGGAACCTTCGCGAACATTCGCCTCAGGAACCAGCTCCTCGACGACGTCTCGGGTGGCTACACCCGTGACTTCACGCAGGACGGTGGACCGCAGTCCTTCATCTACGACGCGTCGCAGAACTACCAGAAGGCCGGCATCCCGCTGGTCGTCCTGGGCGGCAAGGAGTACGGCAGCGGATCCTCCCGTGACTGGGCGGCCAAGGGCACCTCGCTCCTGGGCGTCAAGGCCGTCATCACCGAGTCGTTCGAGCGCATTCACCGCTCCAACCTCATCGGCATGGGCGTCGTTCCCCTGCAGTTCCCGGCCGGTGAGAGCGCGTCGTCGCTCAAGCTCGACGGCACCGAGACCTTCGACATCGTCGGCGTCGCGAAGCTGAACGAGGGCACGACGCCGAAGACCATGGCAGTCACCGCCACCAAGAGCGATGGCACCAAGGTCGAGTTCGACGCCGTCGTTCGTATCGACACCCCGGGTGAAGCCGATTACTACCGCAACGGCGGCATCCTGCAGTACGTGCTGCGCAACATGATCAGAGGCTGAGTACACGTCGTCTGACGTACGCCTCGCACAGCGATGGGCCCGGAACCGTGATCGTGTTTCCGGGCCCATCGCCGTATCGGTCGGGGCCTGTCCATCGAAAGTAGGAATCGACACGTGCCCAAGGTCAGCGAAGACCATCTGGCCGCTCGCCGGAGCGAAATTCTCGACGGCGCGCGCAAGTGCTTCGGCGAATTCGGCTACGAGGGTGCCACGGTACGGCGTCTCGAAGAGGCGACCGGCTTGTCGCGTGGAGCAATTTTTCATCACTTCAAAGACAAGGACGGCCTCTTTCTGGCGTTGGCGCAGGAAGACGCCCGGCGCATGGCCGAGGTTGCCGCAACTCAGGGTCTGGTCCAGGTGATGCGAGACATGCTCGATCGCCCCGAGCAATTCGAGTGGCTGGGAACGCGGCTCGAGATCACCCGTAGATTGCGCACCGACGCCGATTTTCGGACCAGCTGGGCCGAGCGGTCGGCAGAACTGACCGACGCCACACTCGGACGACTGGAGCGTCAGAAGACGGCCGGAAGGCTGCGTGACGACGTACCCAACGACGTCCTGGCCGATTATCTCGATCTCGTCCTCGACGGCTTGGTAGCCCGCATCGCGTCCGGGCAAGGCGGAACGAACCTGGCGGCAATCCTCGATCTGGTCGAGGAGTCGGTCCGCCGACGAGACTGAGTAGGACCGATGCCGGGCTCAGGCCAGCTGAATCAGTTCCAGGTAGTCCTGCGACCAGTGGTCCTCGGTACCGTCGGGAAGCAGAATCACCCGCTCGGGTGAGAGCGCCTCGGCGGCACCGGGATCGTGGGTGACGAGAACGACGGCACCCTTGTAACTGCGCAGCGCGTCGAGCACCTGTTCGCGTGAGATCGGATCGAGGTTGTTGGTCGGCTCGTCGAGCAGCAACACGTTCGCGGCCGAGGAGACCAACCCGGCCAATGCCAGACGCGTCTTCTCACCGCCGGACAAGGTTCCGGCCGGCTGCTCGAGCTGGGGGCCGGTGAACATGAACGCGCCGAGCAGCGAGCGCAGTTCCTGCTCCCCGGTATCGGGTGCCGCGTGTCGGATGTTCTCCCATACCGAAGCGTGGTCGTCGAGCGTGTCGTGCTCCTGCGCGAAGTACCCGACGCGCATTCCGTGGCCGGGTTCGATCTCTCCGGTGTCGGCTTTTTCGGTACCGGCCAGAATCCGCAGCAGGGTCGTCTTGCCCGCACCGTTGAGTCCGAGCACCACCACTCGACTGCCACGGTCGATCGCCAGATCGACTCCGGCGAAGATCTCGAGCGACCCGTACATCTTGGTCAGGTTCTTCGCCATCAACGGCGTCTTGCCACACGGTGCGGGCTCGGGGAAACGAATGTGCGCGACCTTGTCCGACACGCGCTCGGCATCGAGATTGGCGAGCAGCTTGTCTGCCCGCTTCGCCATGTTCTGTGCGGCAACGGCCTTCGTCGCCTTGGCCCCCATTTTCGCGGCCTGGACGCGCAGGGCACCGGCCTTCTTCTCCGCGTTCGCGCGTTCGCGTCGGCGCCGCTGCTCGTCCGTGGCGCGCGCGTCGAGATACTTCTTCCAGTTCATGTTGTAGATGTCGGCCTCGCCGCGCACAGCGTCGAGGAACCACACCCGGTTGACGACATCGCCCAGCAGTTCCACATCGTGACTGATGACGATCAGCCCGCCCTCGTGGTTCTGCAGAAAGCCGCGCAGCCAGGTGATCGAATCCGCGTCGAGGTGGTTGGTCGGCTCGTCGAGCAGCAACGTGGTGTTCGAGCGTCCACCACTCCCGTCGGACGCGGCAAACAGAATTCGAGCCAATTCCACTCGGCGACGCTGACCGCCGGACAACGTCCTGAGCGCCTGTCCGAGAATTCGGTCGGGCAGACCCAGGCTGTTGCAGATTCGTGCCGCTTCGCTCTCGGCCTCGTATCCGCCGAGCGAGGCGAACCGCTCCTCCAGCTCACCGTATTTGCGCACGGCCTTGTCGAGCAATGCTTCGTCGGCCACCTCGGCCATCAGTGCCTGCTGCTTTTCCATCCGGTGCAGCAACGTATCGAGGCCGCGGGCAGAGAGCACACGGTCTTTGGCCAGCACGTCGAGATCGCCTTCTTTGGGGTCCTGCGGCAGATAACCGAGGTCCCCGGTGCGCACGACCTCACCGGCGTACGGCTCGCCCTCGCCGGCCAGAATTCGCAGCGTGGTCGTCTTACCTGCTCCGTTGCGGCCGACCAACCCGATGCGGTCTCCCGACTGCACGCGGAGCGCGGGCCCCTCGGTGGATAGAAGGGTCCGCACACCGGCACGAACTTCCAGGTCGGTGGCGGTGATCACGCGTGAGCTCCTAGCGATTGCCGTACAGATCCTCGCCCGTCGACCGACGAGCGAACACAGCCGTACCGTCAGGGCGGCACAGCAAACCTCCATTTTAGCTCAGCATCGACATGCCCTACCCCAGGATCCACGGTGACACCGGTAACGTCTGATCGATGACCGACGCTCCCGAAACAGGCACCACATCCAGCACCACCCTCGATCTCACCGGACGCACCGCGCTCGTCACCGGAGCCAGCCGCGGCATCGGCAGAGCCATCGCCGCCGAGCTTCTCGCCCGCGGCGCGAACGTGGCGATCACCGCACGCAAACGCGAACCTCTGACGGCGGCGGCAGCCGAACTGGGCGACGCCGTTCTCGCGCTCGACGGCAACGCGGGCGACCCGGAGCACCGACGCAGCGCGGTGGCGAAGACCATCGAGACATTCGGTTCGCTGGACATCCTCGTCAACAACACCGGGATCAATCCGGTCTACGGATCGCTGATGGACGCAGACCTCGAGGGTGTGCGCAAAATTTTCGACACCAACGTCGTGGCCACTCTCGGGTTCGTCCAGCAAGCGTTTCACGCCTGGATGGGCGAGCACGGCGGCGCAGTCGTCAATATCGCGAGTGTGGCGGGAATCCGCTCTACCGGCGTGATTGCTGCGTACGGAGCATCCAAGGCCGCCCTGATCCGCCTCACCGAGGAACTTGCCTGGCAGCTGGGCCCGAAGATCCGCGTCAATGCCGTCGCACCGGGGGTTGTGAAGACCAAGTTCGCGGAGGCCCTGGTCGCAGGCGGAGAGGACGCAGCATCGGCCGGCTACCCGATGAAGCGCCTCGGGAACCCCGAGGACGTGGCTCAGCTGGTCGCCTTCCTCGCCTCGGACTCTTCCTCGTGGATCACCGGTGAGACCGTGCGTGTGGACGGTGGGTTGCTCGCCACCGGCGGAATGTGAGCAAGCTTTCGGCCGACGTCGCGGTGGTCGGGCTCGGCCCGGCAGGCAGGGCCCTCGCGCATCGTTGCGCCGCCGCGGGCCTGGATGTGGTCGCCCTCGACCCGCACCCGATGCGGACCTGGACGCCGACGTACGCGGCCTGGGCCGACGAGCTGCCGTCGTGGCTACCGGAATCGACGATCGCATCGCGGGCCGCCGAGCCTGCGGTATGGACCGACCGCCGCCGGATCATCGATCGCATGTACTGCGTGTTGGACACCCGTGCGTTGCAGACAGCCCTGACCATCGACCAGGTGCGAGTACTGGCAGGGACGGCCATCGACGTCACAGGATCTCGCGTGACGACGGCCGATGGGACGACCCTCGATGCCGGCCACGTCGTCGACGCCCGCGGAACGCTCGATTCCCGCGACCTCGCGCAGCAGACGGCATACGGCCTCGTCTTCGAGCGACGACGCGGCGAACCGATCCTCGAAGGCTCGGACGCCTGGTTCATGGACTGGCGCAACGACAACGGCGCGCACCCCGACGAAGCACCCAGCTTTCTGTACGCCGTTGCGCTCGACGAGGATCGGATCCTGCTCGAAGAGACCTGTCTGGTGGGGCGGCCCGCTCTCGATCTCGCGGTTCTCCGGACCCGATTGCTCCATCGGCTGACCCACCGCAACCTGCAACCGACCGGCAACGAGGACGTCGAGCGAGTGCGTTTCTCGGTCGAACCGCCACCACGGTCACGGCTGCGAGCCGGCCGAGGCGGTCCGGTTCTGTTCGGTTCTCGATCGAATCTGATGCACCCGGCGACGGGATACAGCGTGGCAGCATCGCTCGCCTCAGCGGATCAGCTGGTCGAGCGGTTCCGCGGCGGTGCCCGGTCGCGGCGAAGGTACCCGGTGCGCCTGTGGACGGTTCAGAAGCTCCGTAATCTCGGGCTCCGCACCGCATTGAATCTCCAACCGGAGATGGTGCCGCAGTTCTTCTCCAGCTTCTTCTCGCTTCCGGTCGAACTGCAGCGCTCGTATCTCTCCGGACACGACGACGCTGTCGGCACTATGACCGCGATGCTGAAGATGTTTCCCACACTGTCGCCCTCTGCCAGGATTGCTATCGCGCGCACGGTAGCGCGACCACTGCACAGCCGTTGACTTTTCGTCCCAACGGTCGACACACGGACGCCCCGTCGGCGATCATGGACACATGCGCAGCATTTGGAAGGGCTCGATCGCCTTCGGACTGGTCAACGTCCCGGTCAAGGTCTACTCCGCCACCGAGCAACACGACATCCGGTTCCATCAGGTGCATGCCAAGGACGGCGGCCGCATCAAATACGACCGCATCTGCCAAGAATGCGGCAAGTCCGTCCAGTTCGCCGATATCGACAAGGCCTACGACTCCCCCGACGGCGAACGCGTGATTCTCACCGACGACGACTTCGACAAACTTCCGGCCGCGGAGAAGCACGAGATTCCGGTTCTCGAGTTCGTGCCGACCGAGCAGATCGATCCGATTCTGTACGACAAGAGCTATTTCCTCGAGCCGGACTCCTCGTCCCCGAAGGCATACGTGCTGCTGCGGGAGACGCTGGAGGAAACCGAACGCACCGCGCTGGTGCATTTCACGCTGCGGCAGAAGACCCGGCTCGCCGCGCTGCGAGTACGCGATGACGTGTTGGTGATCCAGACTCTGCTGTGGCCCGACGAGGTCAGGGCCGCAGAGTTCCCTTCGCTCGAGGATGCGGCATCGGCGCGGCCGCAGGAAGTGAAGATGGCGACATCGCTGGTGGAGAGCATGTCCTCGGAATTCGACCCAACCGAATACACCGACGACTACCAGATCGAGCTGCGCAAACTCATCGACGAGACGCTCGCCAACGGCGGCGAAAAAGTCATCCACACCGAGACGGACAAAGACGACGACAGCGAGGATGCCGAGGTCGTCGACCTGGTGGCTGCGCTTCAGCGCAGCGTCGAGGCCGCCGGTAAGAACGCGAAACCGGGATCCTCGCAGGCATCGAAGTCGGCTTCGGCCGAGAAGGCACCCGCCAAGAAAGCAGCGGCGAAGAAGACTCCGGCCAAGAAGGCCGCAGCGAAGAATACGACTCGTAGCAAGACCGAGGACAAGAACGCCGACTCGAAAAACGCTGAAGCAAAGGGCGCGTGACCGAGCCGGCCAGTTCTCGAATCAGCCGGCCAGTTCTCGAATCAGACGGTGAAGCCGAGTGCCCGCAGCTGTTCGCGGCCGTCGTCGGTGATCTTGTCGGGACCCCACGGCGGCATCCAGACCCAGTTGATCTTCAGGTCCGCGGCCAGTCCGCTGCGCACCAGCGCTCCCCGCGCCTGGTCCTCGATGACATCGGTCAACGGGCACGCCGCCGAGGTGAGCGTCATATCGACGGTGACGATGTCCTCCGCGTCGATCTTGATGTCGTACACCAGACCCAGATCGACGACGTTGATCCCGAGCTCGGGATCGACGACATCGCGCATTGCTTCTTCGAGGTCTTCGAGCACCTTGATTTCCTCGGCGGTCAATTCCGCCGGGGTGGTTTCTGTTGCATCGGTCATGATTGCTGTCCTCCGGAAAGTGCCGACTCACCCGTTGGGGCTGCCGAACCTGCGTCCATTACTTGAACAACCGCGTCCTTGAAAGCCATCCATCCCAGCAACGCGCACTTCACGCGGGCCGGGTACTTGGCCACCCCGGCGAACGCGATCCCGTCACCGATGACGTCCTCGTCACCGTCGACGTTACCTCTGCCACCGACCATCTCGCTGAATGCGTCGACTGTGTTCAGCGCGTCCGGCACCGTCAGGCCGACGACCTGATCGGTGAGAACCGAGGTCGCTGCCTGGCTGATCGAGCAGCCTTGGCCGTCGTACGAAACATCTACGACGGTCCCGTTGTCGATGTGCACGCGAAGCGTGACCTCGTCGCCGCAGGTGGGGTTCACATGGTGAACCTGCGCGCCGAACGGCTCTCTGAGCCCACGGCCGTGCGGGTGTTTGTAGTGATCGAGGATCACTTCCTGATACATCTGTTCCATCCGCATCTACAGTTCTCCTCCCCCGCCTGCGTGCGCGGTGCCGAAGAACGACTGCGCACGTCTGATCGCCTGGCCGAGCACCTGCACCTCGTCGATCGTGTTGTACAGCGCGAAAGATGCACGTGCGGTCGCGGCCACGCCGAAACGGCGGTGCAGCGGCCACGCGCAGTGATGCCCCACGCGAATGGCGACACCTTCGTCGTCCAAAATCTGTCCGAGATCGTGGGCATGAATGCCATCGACCACGAACGAAACGGCCGAACCCCGGTCCATGTTCTCCGTCGGGCCGATGACGCGGACCCCGTCGATCTTCGCGAACTCGGCGAGAGTCGCCGCGACCAGAGCCTTCTCGTGCGCGGCGATGACGTCGATCCCGATGTTCTCCAGATACCTCACGGCGGTGCCGAGACCGACGACCTGCGAGGTCATCGGCACTCCTGCCTCGAAGCGTTGCGGAGGCGGTGCGAATGTCGACTTCTCCATGGTGACGGTCTCGATCATCGAGCCGCCGGTGATGAACGGGGGCATCGCGTCCAACAGAGCAGCCTTGCCGTAGAGCACACCGACTCCGGAGGGCCCGAGCATCTTGTGGCCGGAGAATGCGGCGTAGTCGACGTCCAGCGCGTGGAAGTCGACCTTCATGTGCGGCACCGACTGGCAGGCATCGAGCACCACCAGCGCGCCCACCGCTCTGGCCCGACGCACCAGTTCCTCGACCGGAGCCACGGCACCGGTCACGTTGGACTGATGGGTGAACGCCAGCACCTTGACCGCCGAAGACAGTTCGAGCGAATCGAGATCTATTCGACCGTCGTCGGTGACTCCGTACCACCGCAGGGTGGCACCTGTGCGAGCGGCGAGCTCCTGCCAGGGCACGAGATTGGCGTGATGCTCGAGTTCGGTGACGACGATCTCGTCACCTGGACCGAGGTGCCGGTCGAATCTCCGATCCGCCAGCACGTACGTGACGAGGTTCAGTGACTCGGTCGCGTTCTTGGTGAACACGATCTCGTCGACATCGGCCCCGACGAACGACGCGATGGCACCGCGCGCACCCTCGTAGGCGTCGGTCGCTTCTTCCGCCAATTGGTGCGCACCGCGGTGTACCGCAGCATTGCATGTGGTCGAGAACTCGCGCTCGGCGTCGAGTACCTGGACCGGGCGCTGCGAGGTAGCGCCGGAATCCAAGTACACCAAGGGCTTTCCGTCACGGACGGTGCGCGAAAGGATAGGGAAATCGCGGCGAACTGCGGCGACATCGAACGATGCCGCCACCGCCACAGCTGCCGGTGCAGCCATGGTCATACTCCGGTGGTCGCGGCCTGGGTGTATCCGGCGTACCCGTTGGCCTCGAGCTCGTCGGCCAGCTCTGCTCCGCCGGACTTCACGATCTCGCCATTGACGAAGACGTGCACGAAATCAGGCTTGATGTAGCGCAGAATTCGGGTGTAGTGCGTGATCAGCAGAACTCCGCCGTCCTCGCGCTCCTTGTACTGGTTGACGCCCTCGGACACCACGCGCAGCGCGTCGACGTCCAGGCCGGAGTCGGTCTCGTCGAGGATGGCGATCTTGGGCTTGAGCAGGCCGAGCTGCAGAATCTCGTGGCGCTTCTTCTCGCCGCCGGAGAAGCCTTCGTTGACGCTGCGATCGAGGAAGCTGGCGTCGATCTCGAGCTCGCTCATCGCCGTCTTGGCTTCCTTGACCCAGTGCCGCAGCTTGGGTGCCTCGCCGCGCACAGCGGTGGCGGCGGTGCGCAGGAAGTTCGACATCGACACGCCCGGCACCTCCACCGGGTACTGCATGGCCAGGAAGAGTCCGGCGCGAGCGCGCTCGTCGACGCTCATCTCGAGCACGTTCTCACCGTCGAGCGTGATGGTGCCCGAGGTGACGGTGTACTTCGGGTGGCCGGCGATGGCGTACGAGAGGGTGGATTTGCCGGAACCGTTGGGTCCCATGATCGCGTGCGTCTCACCGGATTTCACGGTCAGGTCGACACCCTTGAGGATGTTGATGGGCTCCGCGGTCGAGTCGGAGTTGGCGACGCTGACGTGCAGGTCGCGGATTTCGAGTGTGGACATCAAAGTTCCTTTGTGCAGTCGAGAAAGGTTCGGGTGGGACCTACGCGCCGACGATGGCGAGTTCGGTCTCGATGGCAGCGTCCAGACGCTCGCGGACGGCGGCGACCGGAATCTTGTCGATGATCTCGTGGAAGAAGCCGCGAACCACCAGTCGGCGGGCCACCTCCTCGGAGATACCGCGAGCACGCAGGTAGAACAGCTGCTCGTCGTCGAAGCGACCGGTGGCGCTGGCGTGGCCGGCACCGACGATCTCGCCCGTCTCGATCTCGAGGTTGGGTACCGAATCGGCGCGAGCGCCGTCGGTGAGTACCAGGTTCCGGTTGAGCTCGTAGGTCTCGGTTCCCTCGGCCTCGGCTCGAATGAGAACGTCGCCGATCCACACCGTGTGCGCATCGTGCTTCCCCGGGCCCACTTCGCCCTGCAGTGCACCCTTGTACATCACGTTGGACTTGCAGTGCGGGGCCGAGTGATCGACCAGCAGTCGCTGCTCGAGGTGCTGGCCCGCATCGGCGAAGTACAGGCCGAGCATGTTCGCGTCGCCGCCGGGTGCGCTGTAGCGCACAGTGGGGCTGATGCGCACCAGGTCTCCGCCGAGGCTGACGTTGTAGTGCCGCAACACGGCGTCGCGTCCGAGCATCGCATGGTGAGCCGCGACGTGTACGGCGTCGGACTGCCAGTCCTGAATCAGCACCACGTGCAGCTGCGAGCTGTCTCCCAGCACGAACTCGATGTTCTCGGCGTACGTGCCGCTACCGCGCTGATCGATCACGACGGTTGCGCGAGCGAACGTGCCGAGCTCGATCTGAACGTGCCCGTAGGCGATCCGATCGGGGCCGGGCCCGTCGATGGTGATCTCGATGGGATCGGCCACCTCGACCTCGTTGGGCACGGTGACGACAGTTGCGCCGGTGAATGCCGAGAACGCCTGCGCCGCAATGCGATCGGCTGGAACTCCAGCCCTGCCGAGGCGGTCGTCGTCTCGGCCGACCGTCTCGACGGTCACCGAATCCGGCGCGCCGACGGTGACCTGCGCAGCGCCGTCGGCCACCGCGGAACCGTCGTGCAAGCCGCGCAGTCGACGCAGCGGCGTGAAACGCCAGAGCTCATCACGGCCGGACGGAATCTCGAACGCATCGACGTCGTAGGACGTGAACTGAGCGCCCTTGTTCGCGACGAGCTTCGACTTGTCTTCCTTGGCCGACTCTGGATTTTCGGATGCCACGGCACCCATGACTCCGGTGAGGGGGTTGTTCACTTATCCGACCGACCCTTCCATTTGCAGCTCGATGAGCCGGTTGAGCTCGAGCGCGTATTCCATCGGCAATTCGCGAGCGATCGGCTCGACGAAGCCGCGCACGACCATCGCCATCGCCTCGTCCTCGGTCATGCCGCGACTCATCAGGTAGAACAACTGGTCGTCGCTGACCTTCGAGACGGTGGCCTCGTGGCCCATGGACACGTCGTCCTCGCGGATGTCGACATACGGGTAGGTGTCGGACCGACTGATCGTGTCGACGAGCAACGCGTCGCACTTGACCGTCGAGCGTGAACCGTGTGCACCCTTGTTGATCTGGATCAGGCCGCGGTACGACGTCCGTCCACCGCCACGAGCGACGGACTTGCTCACGATGTTCGAGGACGTGTTCGGTGCCAGGTGCAGCATCTTCGAGCCGGTGTCCTGGTGCTGGTCCGGGCCTGCGAACGCCACCGAGAGAACCTCACCCTTGGCGTACTCGCCGGTCATCCACACAGCCGGGTACTTCATGGTGACCTTGGAGCCGATGTTGCCGTCGACCCATTCCATCGTTGCGCCTGCCTCGGCCTTGGCCCGCTTGGTGACCAGGTTGTAGACGTTGTTGGACCAGTTCTGAATGGTGGTGTACCGGCAGCGGCCACCCTTTTTCACGATGATCTCGACCACGGCGGAGTGCAACGAATCCGACTTGTAGATCGGGGCCGTGCAGCCCTCGACGTAGTGCACGTACGCACCTTCGTCGACGATGATCAGCGTGCGCTCGAACTGACCCATGTTCTCGGTGTTGATCCGGAAGTAGGCCTGCAGCGGGATGTCGACGTGGACGCCCGGCGGGATGTAGATGAACGATCCACCGGACCACACCGCGGTGTTCAGGGCGGAGAACTTGTTGTCACCTGCGGGAATGACCGTTCCGAAGTACTCGCGGAACAGCTCGGGCTGCTCCTTGAGCGCGGTGTCGGTATCGAGGAACAACACGCCCTGCGCCTCGAGGTCCTCACGGATCGAGTGGTAGACGACCTCGGACTCGTACTGCGCGGCAACACCGGACACCAGACGCTGCTTCTCGGCCTCGGGGATACCCAGCTTGTCGTAGGTGTTCTTGATGTCCTCCGGCAGGTCTTCCCAGTTGGCAGCCTGCTTCTCGCTGGAACGAACGAAGTACTTGATGTTGTCGAAGTCGATGCCGTCGAGATCGGAGCCCCAGTTCGGCATCGGCTTGCGGTCGAACGTCTTGAGCGCCTTGAGGCGCGCCTCGAGCATCCACTCGGGCTCACTCTTCTTCTCCGAGATGTCTCGGACGACGGCCTCGGAAAGACCGCGCTTGGCGCTTTCACCGGCTACGTCCGAGTCGGCCCAGCCGTATCCGTAGGACCCGAGCGAGGCGATGGTCTCGTCCTGGGTCAGCGGCGCGGCGGGTGTCACCTGGTCTGGTGTGACGGTCATGCGGGCTCCTTCCGGAGGCGTGGACGTTCTCCGACACGGGGCTGTGTGTCGGAAGTCTTCTTGTCGGGACTATCGATATCGGAGTGATCGGTTCGGTCCTCGGCGAACCGCGTCACCGTCAGCGGCACATGCGTGGTGCACGCACAGTTTCCGTTGGCAATCGTGGCCAGCCGTTGCACGTGGGTGCCGAGGATCTCCGCGAACGCGGTCTGTTCGGCCTCGCACAGCTCCGGAAACTCCGAGGCGACGTGCGATACCGGGCAGTGGTGTTGGCAAATCTGCACACCGCTGCCCACCTGGCGGGTGGTAGCGGAGAACCCGGCCGCGCTGAAGGCGTCGGCGATGCGCTCTGCTGCGTGTTCGACGGCATCCGCATCGGACCCGGTCGCGGGTTCGACATCGGCCACGATGGTGTTCACCCGTTGGCGAGCAAACGTCTCGATGGCTGCATCTCCACCGATCTTGCGCAGTTGCCGCATCGCAGCACCGGCGAGATCGTCGTACGTGTGGCCGAGCCGGTTGCGACCGGCCGCCGTGAGCTGGAAGTACTTGGCCGGTCGACCCCGGCCGCGCTGGCGTGCGCCGGCAGGAGTGGTGATACGAGCTTCGCCCGCGTCGATGAGTGCGTCGAGGTGGCGGCGCACGCCTGCCGCACTCAACCCCAGCCGACTGCCGATGTCGGAGGCCGTGATGGGACCCTCTTCGAGCAACAGCGTGACCACTGCGGCTCTGGTCTGACCTTCGGGCAGCGGCACCTGCCGAACCGACGGCGTGCGTGCGCCGGCGGCCGAGGAATCGACACTTCCCGGACGCGCGAACGAGCTCTCGGTTGTTTTCACAACACCAGTGTGACGGAATTGAGGTGGATGGTCCACCAAGGGTGCCCTATGCCGGTCACGCTGCGCACGCCGGCCCGGTCAGGAGGACGGTGTACGGCACCCGCAGCGACACGACTACGCTCCCACTGTGCCATCGACCGACAGTGAGCAGAGTTCCGAGAGCTCACCTCTCACGGGCAGCGCAGGTTCAGCTGCCGCCTCCGACGGCTCGAGAAGAACACCTGCGCACCTGTTAGGTCGATACCTGGTAGCCCCGGCACGCCGCGTCATCGGCCTCGACGCAACCGCACCGGGTGGCGGAGTCGCCACTCTGCACGGCGACGAGCGCGAAGCGCCTGGGCTCGATTCCGCCGAGACGGTTCAGCTCCGCAACATCCGCCGATTCGGCGCTGCGGGCACGGTGTTGATGGCGATCGGAGCCCTCGGTGCGGGCGCGCAGCCGGTACTGCAGAACCCGATCGCAGGCGTTCGATTCCTCAGCCTGCCCTCACGCATGGCCACCTCTGCCCTCACCGTGACGATGACCGGCACCGTGCTCGTCGTGCTGGCGTGGCTGCTGCTCGGCAGATTCGCCCTCGGGCGCACTCGATCCGGAAACGTGCCGCGGCGCCTGACGCGTTCGCAGATGGACCGCACGTTGATGCTGTGGATTCTGCCTCTGTGTGTGGCACCACCGATGTTCTCGCGCGACGTGTACTCGTACCTCGCACAGAGCGAGATCACGGCCCGCGGACTCGACCCCTACGAAGTGGGACCTCAGACCGCGCTCGGCGCCGACAACGTACTGACCCGCACCGTTCCCAACATCTGGCGTGAGACACCCGCCCCCTACGGCCCGCTGTTTCTGTGGGTTGGTCGCGGCATCACCTATCTGACCGGCGAGAACATCGTCGCAGGCATCTTTCTGCATCGCCTCCTCGCCCTCGTGGGCGTCGCCCTGATCGTCTGGGCGCTGCCGCGTCTGGCCCGACGATGCGGCGTCGCCTCGGTCACAGCCCTGTGGCTCGGTGCTGCGAACCCACTGGTGCTGTTCCACCTCGTGGCCGGAATCCACAACGAGGCGCTGATGATCGGGCTGATGCTCGCCGGCACCGAACTCGCGCTGCGAGCCATCGAACACACCGGCACGATGCGCAAGGCCGACATCGCATTCCTCGTCGGTGGAGCCGGCCTGATCGCCCTGTCCTCGACCGTCAAGATCCCGTCGCTCATCGCGCTCGGCTTTGTGGGGATGGCGCTGTCGAGGCGATGGGGCGGCACCCTCAAGTCCGTCGTCTGTGCCGCATTGCTGCTCGGCTCTATCGCAGTCATCGTCCAAGTGGCCGTGAGCTTGGGCAGTGGGCTCGGTTTCGGCTGGATTCACACCCTCGGGACGGCCGGGGTGGTACGCAGCTGGATGTCGATCCCGACCATCCTCGGCCTCGGCACCGGTTTCGTCGGAGTTCTGCTCGGCCTGGGTGATCACACCACCGCTGTGCTCAGTCTCACCCGACCGATCGCCGCCGTCGTCGCAGGCGTCATCGTCGTCCGGATGCTGATAGCCGTTCTGCGAGGTCGATTGCATCCGGTCGGCGCGCTCGGCGTTGCGCTCGGTGCCGTCGTCCTGCTCTTTCCCGTGGTCCAGCCGTGGTACCTGCTGTGGGCGGTCATTCCGCTCGCGGCCTGGGCCACCACGCCGTCTTTTCGTCGGCCCGCCATCGCGTTCTCCTCCCTGGTCAGCGTCATCCTGATGCCGAACGGCAGCGAGTACCTACCGTTCCAGATAGTGCAGGCCGCAGTGATGACGATCGTGGCCATCGCCGTGTTGTACCTGCTGACGCGGAAGCGAATGCCGTGGCCCACCCGCACCGGACCACCGGCACGTGACCGCAGTGCCGAGGAATACGCTGAGTCCTCGTGATCCACGAGACGTCGAATGCGACAAACTCCGTCGTACAGCTGACCGACGTACGCAAGTCGTACGACGGCACCACTGCCGTCGACGGCCTGAGCCTGAGCATCGGCCCCGGCGAGGTCCTCGCGCTACTCGGTCCGAACGGTGCCGGGAAGACGACCACGGTCGAGATGTGCGAAGGATTCGTCGTGCCCGACAGCGGGTCGGTGCGAATACTCGGCCTGGACCCCATCGAACAATCGGCGCAACTGCGACCGCGGATCGGGGTCATGCTCCAGGGCGGCGGTGCCTACCCAGGTTCCAAGGCCGGCGAAATGCTGCAGCTCGTGGCGTCGTACTCGGCCGACCCACTCGATCCGGCATGGTTGCTCGAGTGCCTCGGCCTGACGTCGGTCGTCCGCACCCCGTACCGGCGCCTCTCCGGCGGCCAACAACAGCGACTCGCGCTGGCATGCGCCATCGTCGGGCGGCCCGAGCTGGTGTTTCTCGACGAGCCGACCGCCGGGCTCGACGCTCAAGCTCGACTGTTGGTGTGGGAGTTGATCGACGCACTCCGGCGGGACGGGGTGGGCGTTCTGCTCACCACGCATCTGATGGACGAGGCCGAGCAGTTGGCAGACCGGCTGACGATCATCGACAACGGCCGCGTGGTGGCCTCGGGTTCGCCGTCGGAACTGACCAAACAGGGCGCCGAAGGGCAATTGCGTTTCACCGCTCCCCCCGGCCTCGAACTGTCCATGCTCGACGCGGCGCTCCCACCCGGCTATGTACCGTCGGAAACGACGCCGGGTTCGTACGTGGTGTCAGGTGTTATCGAGCCGCAGATCCTGGTGATCGTCACATCCTGGTGCGCGCAGCAGGATGTGTTGGCCACCGAGCTGCAGGTCGATCAGCGCCGACTCGAGGACGTGTTTCTCGAGCTGACCGGTAGAGAGTTGAGGAAATGACGGTGCGCAAAGACGCCCGACTCGCCGACAATCGATTCGAGACAGGTCTGTTCGCGCCGCGACCGCAACCGTCCTCGGCCTCGCGCATGTTGTTGGCGCAGACCCGCCTCGAACTGAAGTTGCTGCTGCGCAACGGTGAGCAGCTGCTGCTGACGATGTTCATTCCGATCACGTTGCTCGTCGGGCTGACCCTGCTGCCGTTCGGTGCACTCGGCGAGGACCGAGTTGCGCAGGTCGTCCCTGCGGTGATGATGGTGGCCATCATGTCGACGGCGTTCACCGGCCAGGCCATCGCGGTCGGATTCGACCGGCGCTACGGCGCATTGAAGCGGCTCGGTGCCACCCCGCTACCGCGATGGGGCATCATCGGCGGCAAATCGGCTGCCGTGGTGATCGTGGTGATCCTGCAGTCTGCTCTGCTCGGGTCGATCGGCGTCGCACTCGGTTGGCGTCCGACCTCGACCGGTCTGTTGCTCGGTGCCGTGATCATCGCACTGGGGACCGTCACGTTCGCCTCGATGGGTCTGCTGCTCGGCGGCACGCTGCGCGCAGAGATCGTCCTGGCATTGGCGAACATCGCCTGGTTCGTGATGCTCGGAATCGGCAGCGCGGTGTTCGTCGACGATCAAATTCCCCAGGGGCTGCAGAACGTCGCACGCATCGTTCCGTCGGGGGCGCTCGGTGAAGCCCTGAGCCGAGGCGTTGCCTCGTCCTTCGATGTGTTCGGAGTGGTCGTCCTGCTGGTGTGGGCAGCAGTGTGCAGCACGCTTGCAGTCCGCACGTTCAAGTTCACCTGAACAAGGTCGGACAACCCAACGACGCTGTGTAGTTGACCGGCGTTTACCATCGTGGGGTGCTGTACAGAGCGTTCTTGCGCGTCGTCGATCTCCTCCCTTTGCCGTCCCTTCGAGTGCAGCGAGTGCTCGCGTTCATCGCGATCCTGACGCAGGGCGGCATCGCCGTCACCGGTGCTGTCGTGCGAGTGACCGGTTCCGGTCTCGGCTGCCCCACGTGGCCGCAGTGTTTTCCCGGGAGCTTCACGCCCGTCGGGGTGTCCGAGGTACCGGTGCTGCATCAGGCGGTGGAGTTCGGTAATCGGCTCCTCGCATTTGTCGTCGTCATTTCCGCTGCCGCAGTGGTTCTCGGAGTCGTTCGTGCGCGTCGCCGCCAGGAGGTCCTGCTCTTCGCATGGCTGATGCCCCTCGGCACCGTCGTCCAGGCGGTGATCGGCGGCTTCACCGTGTTGACCGGACTGCTGTGGTGGACGGTAGCGGTACACCTCGTCGTCTCGATGGGCATGGTCTGGCTTGCCACTCTGCTGTATGCCAAGATCGGCGAAAGCGATACCGCACCGGAGTCGACGCCGACCGTCCCGGCTGCGCTTCGTGCGCTCACCGGACTATCGGCACTAGCACTGACCGGTGTGCTGGTCGCGGGCACGATGGTGACCGGAGCCGGTCCGCACGCAGGCGACAAGAGTATCGAAGAACCCGTACCCCGCCTCGGCATCGAAATCGTGACGCTCGTGCACGCACATTCGCAATTTCTGATCGGCTACCTGGCGCTGCTGATCGGACTGGGTTTCGCGCTGTACGCGGTTGGTGCGCCGCAGGTGGTCAAGCGTCGCCTCCACGTTCTGATCGCACTGGTGCTCGCGCAGTCTCTGATCGGGTTGGTGCAGTACTTCACCGGAGTGCCAGCCGTATTGGTGGCCTTTCACGTAGCCGGAGCCGGTGCATGCACTGCCGCGACCGCAGCCGTGTGGGCTGCCTGCCGTACCCGAGGACCGGCAGCGGCGGCACCGACCCAGAACACCGAAGGCGTAGCAGTCGGATCCTGAGACCCTGGCATTCGGCCGAGACGACGGGCCCGAACTCGAACAGGGGTGGAGGGGCAGCCGACCTCCCCCTCAGATGACCGACTGCCCCTCCACTGACTTCGACGCAGCCGATACCGCGTTGGTTCCCGCCGGATCCAACAATTTTCGGGACTTTCTTCGGCTCAGACGATCGCCTGGTTGCGGGCCTTCGGAAACGTCTTCTGACGGGCGACCCACCCGGCCATTTTCTCGTAGTGCCCGCGTGCCGGATTGACGGAGCTGACCAGCTCACGGTCCCATTCCGCCTCGGTCAGCTGATCGACGCTGTCGACGATTGCGCGCGCCACAGCGCTCGACGCAACCACCTGATCTCCGAGCACGCCGTCGGCACCGACCATGGTCAGCCTCGTTCCGGCTCGACCTATCGGCTGGATCACCACGCTCGCCGAATTGCCATGATCGGCCAGGAAGCTGTTCACCGCAGCCAGAGTTGCCTTGGGTATGGAGTTCGACTCGGTCTTCTCGGTGCCCGCGCTGTCGATTTCGGTTGCCATGCCGACACGATACCGAGGTCGTTCACGGTCTCCACATCGACCCATCGGCTCGTTACCGAGCGGTAACTCTACCGACGTTCCGCCACCGCGCACCCTCCGAGGGCACGTGCGTCCGGCCGGTGTACAACGGTCTTCATGCGTGCCATTCGAATAGACAACACCGGCGGCCCCGAGGTCATGAATGTCGTCGAGATTCCCACACCGACCCCCGGGCCGGGTCAGCTTCTGGTGCGAGTCGACGCCGTGGGAGTCAACTACATAGACACCTACTTTCGTAGCGGTCTGTACCCACGGGCGCTCCCCTATGTGCCCGGTGACGAAGGTTCAGGAGTGATCGAGCAGCTCGGATCCGAGGTCACCGACTTCACGGCGGGTGATCGCGTGGCCTGGGCCGCGGCACCGGGTAGCTACGCCGAGTACGTTCTGGTGGACGCCGCGGCGGCCATCGCCGTTCCCGACGGAATTCCTGCAGATCAGGCCGCTTCGGCCCTCCTGCAGGGGATGACCGCGCACTACCTCGTCGAATCGACCTACTGCGCTCGGCAAGGCGAGACCGTTCTGGTGCACGCGGGCGCAGGCGGCGTCGGACTGATGCTGACGCAGCTGGCAGTGGCCAAAGGTGTGAACGTGATCACCACGGTCTCCACGGATGCGAAGGCCGAACGCTCGAGGCAAGCCGGTGCCGCCCACGTGCTGCGGTACGACGACGACATCGCCGCACGGGTGCGCGAACTCACCGGCGGCGAGGGTGCACACGCGGTGTACGACGGCGTCGGTGCAGACACCTTCGAGGCCAGCATGGCCTCGCTTCGAGTCAGAGGCACGCTGGCACTGTTCGGTGCGGCCAGCGGCCCCGTGCCGCCGTTGGATCCGCAACGGCTCAACCGCGGTGGGTCGCTGTTTCTCACCCGGCCCACGCTCGCGCACTACATCCGAAACAGGGCAGAACTCGAATGGCGGGCCGATGAAGTGTTCGCAGCGATCGCACGAGGCGTTCTCAGGGTCGAGATCGGCGCACGGTATGCACTGGAGAATGCGGCGCAGGCCCACACCGATCTGGAATCACGGATGACGACCGGGTCGATCGTGCTGGTGCCCTGATCCGGCCGAAGGCGGATGCTCGCTCAGGAGAAGATCTGAGCGAGCGTCTGCCAACCGAGTACCGAGTCCACTGCCAGGCCACAGAACACCAGGGCCAGGTACTCGTTGGACAGGATGAACAGTTTGAGGGGTTTGACGGGAGTGCCCGCGCGAACCCCTGCATACAGCCGGTGAGCCACGACGAGGAACCACGCCCCCGAGGCAACGGCGACCACTGCGTAGACGATTCCCGAGCCCGGTGCCAACGCGAGAGTGGCGGCGACGGTGGCCCAGGCGTAGAGCACGATGTGCTTGGTGACCTGGGTTTCCGAGGCGACGGCGGGCAGCATCGGAACGTTGGCCGCCTGGTAGTCCTCCTTGTAGCGCAGCATCAGCGCCCAGGTGTGCGGCGGCGTCCACAAGAAGATCACCAGGAACATCACCAGCGCCTGCCAACCGATCGTTCCGGTCACGGCAGACCACCCGATCATCACCGGCATGCATCCGGCTGCGCCACCCCACACGACGTTCTGTGAGGTTCGGCGTTTCAAAACGAGGGTGTAGACGAAAATGTAGAAGCAGATCGTCACGACGGCGAGCACGCCGCTGAGCAAGTTCGTCGTGGCCCACAGCCAGAAGAACGAGAACACGCCCAACACGAGCCCGAAGATCAGTGCATGCGAGACGGGCATCGCACCGCGGGCGAGCGGCCGCTTCTCGGTGCGCTTCATCACCTTGTCGATATCGGCGTCGACCACCATGTTCAGCGTGTTCGCGCTGGCAGCAGCCAACATGCCACCGAACAGCGTGGTCAGGATCAACCACGGATTCACGTGCCCGCGGTCGGCCAGCAACATCGCGGGAATGGTTGTCACCAGAAGAAGTTCGATGACCCGGGGCTTCGTCAACGCGACGTACGCAAGAAAAAGCGCGAACGCTCTGCGGGGTGCGGACGCCGCCGGTGTTGTCGCCTCTACGGCGTCACCCTGGTCGCCTGCTCCGAATCCGGGGCCGCCGGCGAAACCGTGTCCGCCCGGCTGCTGCCCAATTCGCACTGCGTCTCCTCGCACGACTGTCGTTCTCTGGCGCTCGGCCACTTGCTTGCGCGCCACCGGCACACGCTGTCATTGTCTCCGGAGCCCGTGACACCGGAGCGCACGCGTCCTCGACCCGACCGAGAAAACTGTCATCGGCAATCGACGAACATGCGCCTACTACAACCGATGGTAGACGGCGGGGTTTGCTCCTCCAATTCGCAGGGCACCCAAAGCGAGAAAACCGTGCCTTCCGAACGACCCTCACGCAATCGCCGGGGGAAGGCACGACAGTAGGGTCGGACAGAACTAGGCTGGTGGAGGACATCCTTCGGCATCGACGATGTGCGCGCTCACGCAGGCACAGTGCAATCGAGGCCGAACGACGATTCCTCGTCAGGCACAACTCGAACGAATGTCAGGAGATTTCTGCTCGTGTCGATCACAGACGATATTGACGTCCTCACCACGGCGCACCACCCCAGTGACTGGACGGACCTGGACACCCGAGCGGTCGACACCGTTCGAGTTCTGGCGGCGGACGCAGTGCAGAAGGTCGGCAACGGCCACCCCGGAACCGCGATGAGCCTGGCTCCACTCGCCTACACCCTGTTTCAGCGGACCATGCGACACGATCCCGCCGACACCTATTGGATCGGCCGAGACCGATTCGTGCTCTCGTGCGGCCATTCCAGCCTGACGCTCTACCTGCAGCTCTACTTGGGCGGCTTCGGGCTCGAGCTGTCCGACATCGAGGCACTGCGCACGTACAAGTCCAAGACCCCCGGGCACCCGGAATTCCGCCACACCGCAGGCGTCGAGATCACCACCGGCCCGCTCGGTCAGGGATTGGCCTCCGCCGTCGGCATGGCGATGGCAGCGCGACGTGAACGCGGATTGTTCGATCCCGAACCGGCCCTCGGCGAGAGCCCGTTCGATCACTACATCTACGTCATCGCATCCGATGGCGACATCGAGGAGGGCGTCACCTCCGAGGCGTCGTCGCTCGCGGGCACGCAGGAACTCGGCAACCTGATCCTGTTCTACGACGACAACAAGATCTCGATCGAGCACTCCACCGACATCGCCCTGTCCGAGGACACGGCGGCCCGTTACGAGGCCTACGGATGGCACGTCCAGGTGGTCGAGGGCGGCGAGAACGTCACCGCGATCGAAGAGGCGATCGAAGCCGCAAAGGCCGTCACCGACAAGCCGTCGATCATCGTCCTGCGCACCATCATCGGTTTCCCGGCTCCGACCATGATGAACACCGGGGCCGTCCACGGCGCAGCCCTCGGCGAGGAAGAGGTCGCGAAGGTCAAGCAGGCCCTCGACTTCGACCCGGCGAAGACCTTCGAGGTGTCCGATGAGGTCATCGGACACACCCGTGAACTGCAGGAACGCGGCCGCAAGGCACATGCCGAGTGGAACACCGCGTTCGAGGCCTGGGCCGCGCGTGAACCCGAGCGCAAGAAGCTGCTCGATCGCCTCACCGAAGGCAACCTGCCCGAGAACTGGACCGACGCACTTCCCACATGGGAGCCCGGCGGCAAAGCCCTCGCCACGCGTGCAGCGTCGGGAGAGGTGCTCAACGCCATCGGGCCGGTACTACCGGAACTGTGGGGCGGCTCGGCCGACCTCGCGGGCAGCAACAACACCACCATCAAGGGTGCCAAGTCCTTCGGCCCCACGTCGATCTCCACCGACGACTGGGACGCCGAGCCGTACGGCCGGACGCTGCACTTCGGCATCCGTGAGCACGCGATGGGTGCCATCCTGTCCGGCATCGTCATGCACGGCCCGACCCGCGCATACGGCGGCACTTTCATGCAGTTCAGCGACTACATGCGGCCTGCCGTTCGGCTCGCATCCCTGATGGACATCGACCCCATCTACGTATGGACCCACGATTCCATCGGCCTCGGTGAGGACGGACCGACCCATCAGCCGGTCGAGCACCTCGCGGCCCTGCGGGCGATCCCCAACCTCTCGGTCGTGCGTCCCGGTGACGCCAACGAGACCGCATTCGCGTGGCAGGCAGTGCTCGCCAAGTCCAGCAGCAGCGGCCCCGTGGGCCTCGCGCTCACGCGTCAGGGCATCCCCGTTCTCGCGGGCACCAGCTTCGAGGGTGTCTCCAAGGGTGGATACATCCTGGTCGAGTCGTCCAAGGCCACGCCGGATGTCGTACTGATCGGAACCGGCTCGGAACTGCAGTACGCCGTCGAATCGGCGAAGCAGCTCGAGGCGCAGGGCATCGCGGCCCGTGTCGTCTCGATGCCGTGTGTCGAATGGTTCGAGAGCCAGGATCAGAACTACCGCGACCAGGTCATCCCACCGACGGTCAAGGCGCGCGTGTCGATCGAAGCGGGCATCGCGATGCCGTGGTGGAAGATCGTCGGCGGTTTCGGCGAGATCATCTCGCTCGAGCATTACGGCGAGTCTGCCGACGCTGCCACCTTGTTCCGTGAATTCGGCTTCACGGCCGAGGCCGTGACCGCAGCCGCACAACGCTCCATCACCAACGTGAAGGGATAATCCATGACCCAGAACAAGAATCTCGCAGAGCTTTCGGCCGCTGGAATTTCGGTGTGGCTGGACGATCTGTCCCGAGACCGCATTCGCTCGGGCAACCTGCAGGACCTCATCGACACCAAGAGCGTCGTCGGCGTGACCACCAACCCGTCGATCTTCCAGGCTGCGCTGAGCAAGGGCGATGCCTACGACGAGCAGGTGACCAAGCTCGCCGGTGAGGGTGCCGATGTCGAGACCACGATCCGCACCGTCACCACGGACGATGTCCGCGAGGCCTGCGACATCCTGATGCCTGTGTACGAGGCCAGTGCAGGCGTCGACGGCCGAGTGTCCATCGAGGTCGATCCTCGCCTGGCACACGAGACCGACAAGACCTACGACCAGGCCGTCGAACTGTGGAAGATCGTCGACCGCCCCAACCTGCTGATCAAGATTCCGGCGACCGAAGAGGGCATTCCCGCCATCGCCAAAGCCATCGGCGAGGGCATCAGTGTCAACGTCACGCTCATCTTCTCGGTGGAGCGGTACGAGTTGGTGATGAATGCCTATCTCGACGGTCTCGAGACCGCCCGAGCAGCAGGACACGATCTCGACAAGATTCACTCGGTCGCGTCGTTCTTCGTCTCCCGCGTGGACAGCGAGATCGATTCCAGGCTCGACGCCATCGGAACCCCCGAGGCAGAGGCCCTGAAGGGCAAGGCCGCTCTGGCCAACACCCGTCTCGCATACGTCGCCTACCAGCAGGTCTTCGAGGTCGCTCCTCGCTTCCACGAGCTCGCGGGCAGCGGCGGACGGCCGCAGCGGCCGCTGTGGGCGTCGACGGGTGTCAAGTCCGACGCCTACCCCGACACCATGTACGTCACCGAACTGGTGTCCCCGAACACGGTGAACACCATGCCCGAGAAGACCATGGACGCCGTGGCCGACCACGGTGAGATCACCGGCGACACCGTCACCGGGAAGGGGCCGGAGTCGCAGGAGATCTTCGACAAGATCTCCGCCCTCGGAATCGACCTCACCGACGTCTTCCTGACCTTGGAGAACGAAGGTGTCCAGAAGTTCGAGTCGGCATGGAACGAGCTGCTCGACGCAACCGGCGAGCAACTCGCCCGCGCAGGTCAGAAGAGCTGACCTGTGCCCGCCGCAGACACAGAAGATCTGAACTCCGCGCAGTGGCTCAACCCACTTCGCGACACGCGAGACAAGCGGCTCCCCCGTATCGCGGGTCCGTGCAGCATGGTCATCTTCGGGGTGACCGGCGACCTCGCACGTAAGAAGCTCATGCCTGCGGTGTACGACCTGGCGAACCGGGGGCTACTACCCCCCGGTTTCGCCCTGGTCGGCTTCGCTCGACGGGAATGGCAGAACCCGGACTTCGCCGAGATCGTGCACGATGCCGTGCGCGACCACGCGAGAACCCCGTTCAGCGAAGAGGTGTGGAACACCCTTGCCGAGGGCTTCCGATTCGTCCAGGGCTCCTTCGACGACGACGACGCATTCGACGAGCTGTCGCGGACGTTGACCGAACTCGACGAAACCCGCGGGACCGGCGGCAACCACGCCTTCTACCTGTCCATTCCGCCCAGTGCATTTCCCGTTGTGCTCGAGCAGCTCTCACGCTCCGGGCTGGCGCAGGGCCAGGACGGTAACTGGCGCCGCGTGGTGATCGAGAAGCCGTTCGGCCACGATCTGCAGAGCGCGAAAGAGCTCAACGCGATCGTGAATCGAGTGTTCCCCGAGGACACCGTGTTTCGTATCGATCACTATCTCGGCAAGGAGACGGTGCAGAACATCCTCGCACTGCGCTTCGCGAACCAATTGTTCGATCCGATCTGGAACGCGCACTATGTGGACCACGTACAGATCACGATGGCCGAGGACATCGGATTGGGTGGGCGCGCAGGCTATTACGACGGCATCGGTGCCGCCAGGGACGTCATCCAGAACCATCTGCTTCAGCTGCTCGCCATCACCGCGATGGAGGAGCCGGTCAGCTTCAACCCCACCGAACTGCAATCGGAGAAGATCAAGGTGCTCTCGGCGACCAAACTCGCCGAACCCCTCGATCGCACCAGCGCTCGCGGACAGTACTCGGCGGGCTGGCAGGGCAGCCAGAAAGTCAAGGGGCTCAAAGAAGAAGAAGGATTCGACTCCGAGTCGAACACCGAGACCTACGCCGCCATCACCCTCGAGGTGGACACCAGGCGCTGGGGCGGAGTGCCGTTCTATCTCCGCACCGGCAAAGCGCTCGGCCGCCGAGTGACCGAGATCGCCATGGTGTTCAAGCGCGCCCCACATCTGCCTTTCGACGCCACGATGACCGAGGAACTCGGCCAGAACGCACTGGTGATCCGGGTGCAGCCGGACGAGGGCGTGACGATGCGGTTCGGCTCCAAGGTGCCGGGTTCGAGCATGCAGGTGCGCGACGTCAGCATGGACTTCAGCTACGGCGAGGCGTTCACCGAATCCTCGCCGGAGGCCTACGAGCGGCTGATTCTCGATGTGTTGCTCGGTGAGCCCTCACTGTTTCCGGTCAACGCCGAAGTCGAACTGTCCTGGAAGATTCTCGACCCGATCCTCGACTTCTGGGCCTCGGGCGGAACAGCGGAACCGTACGAAGCCGGTACCTGGGGTCCTTCCTCGGGTGATGAGATGATGCAGCGCACCGGACGCGAATGGAGAAGGCCGTGATCGTCGATATTCCCGCCACTACGACGGCCGAGGTCGGCAAGAAGCTGGTGGAAGTGCGCGAGGCGGGCGGCGCGGTCACCATTGGCCGTGTGCTGACGTTGATCGTTGCCAGTCGCGATCCGGCCAAGGCCGAGCGCGCGATCGACGCGGCGAACGAGGCGAGCCGTGAGCATCCGTGCCGTGTCATCGTGCTCATGCACGGCGAACGATCGGACGAGACGAGTCTGGACGCACAGATCCGTGTCGGCGGTGACGCCGGTGCGTCGGAGGTCGTCGTGTTGCGCCTGAACGGCGAACTCATCGATCACGAACACAGTGTCGTCATTCCGTTCCTCCTACCCGACACCCCGATCGTGGCCTGGTGGCCGGACGAAGCACCCAAGGTTCCGGCGAAAGACCCGCTGGGACGCTTGGCGATTCGGCGGATCACCGATGCCACGAACTCCCCCGACACCAGGGCGGCGATCAAGGGTCGGCTGAGCAGCTACACCGAGGGCGACACCGATCTGTCGTGGAGCCGGATCACCTACTGGCGCGGACTGCTGGCGACGGCTCTCGACCAGGCACCGTTCGAGGCAGTGGTCTCGGCTACCGTCTCCGGACTGGCCGAGGAACCTGCACTGGACATCCTGGCGGGTTGGCTCGCCGCCAAGCTCGACGTTCCGGTCCATCGCCGTGCAGGTGAGCTGAAGGTGGAATTGATCAGGGAGAACAGCAGCATCGAGCTGATGCGTCCACAGACCGGCAAGACCGCGACGCTGCGCCGTACCGGCCAGCCCGATGCGCAAGTCGCGCTGGCTCGGCGGACAACCCGCGACTGCCTCGCCGAGGAGCTGCGCAGGCTCGACACGGACGAGATCTACGAACTCGCCCTCCACGGACTTTCGAAAGTGAGCTATGGGTAAGACATCGGTTCTCCAATACCTCGACGCGCAGGCACTGATCGACGCCGCGCGTTCCCGATTCGTCGAGGTAGTCACCACAGCGCAGGCCGAACGGGGCTCGGCGTCGGTGGTACTCACCGGCGGTGGGACCGGAATCGCGCTCCTGGAGGCGCTGCGCCGCGATTCCGGCTCGATCGACTGGGGCAAGGTCGACATCTACTTCGGCGACGAGCGTTTTCTCCCCTCGGGCGATCCCGAACGAAACGAAGTGCAGGCCCAAGAGGCGTTGCTCGACCACGTCGATGTGCATCCGGATCGGGTCTTCCGGATGGCTGCATCCGACGGACCACACGGAAGCGATCCCGAGGTCGCCGCCGCGGCCTACGCACAGATCCTTCATTCTCGATCCGAGAGCGATCCGACACCCGAATTCGACATCCATCTGCTGGGCATGGGCGGCGAAGGCCATATCAACTCGCTGTTCCCCCACTCCGATGCCGTGCGCGAACAGCATCGCTCCGTCGTCGCCGTCGAAGACTCCCCCAAGCCGCCCCCGGTCCGCATCACCCTGACGCTGCCCGCGGTTCGCCGGGCACAGCACGTGTGGTTGCTCGTATCGGGAGCGAACAAGGCCGACGCCGTTGCGGCGGCGGTGGGTGGGGCCGATGCGGATGACGTTCCCTCGGCCGGTGCCATCGGCTCGACCTCGACGGTATGGTTCCTCGACGCCGGCGCGGCATCGAAACTGGACAGCGTCTGATCTCGCACTCGTTGATCGGGCTCCCCGAGTTACCTGGCTAGTTGGGCTCGGCAGCGTCGGGATCGCGTTCCTTGCCCTCGGCCTCGGCGTCGGCCGCAGTGTCGCACTTGCGAGCGGTCTGCCCGAGTTTCGAGGTGCCGATCCGCCTGGCGCTGACGCGGTAGGCGGATCCGTCGCGCCAGGCGTCGTTCGTGTGTATGCACTGCCTCATACCCTGTTGGACGCGATCGACCACGGACCGGTTCCTCCCGTCGTGCGCCTTTTGCGTACCTCTGGGT